>JASFEK010000013.1:0-19753 GCA_050124875.1 Caldifarciminota bacterium
ACGGTAGAGATTACCCTTAGAAGGCACTACCGGATCGATCGCCCGCGTATCATACTCGACCTCGATGATCCGATAAGCCATCTGACCCTGATCCGGGATGATGATATTCCGGGTTGTGGTCGGGAGTTCAGGCATACCCTTTTCCAGGAATGTCGGCTGCCCGGCAAGCATGATCCGGGAATAACCTTCGCCATCAATATCGACCGTTTCGACCGTATAATCGTTGAGCCGGAACTCCATGGTGACACTCGAACCATTGTCCTGAAGTATCTCAATATCGGCGTTATTCGTGACCGCAGGCATCAGCGTGAAGATTGAGCATAATAAGCACAGAATGAAGGAATTTTTCAACATGCTAAACACTCCTCGTAAAAACATGGTTTGTAGGTTGGGGTTGGCAAACTTGATAAGGATAGTCTCAGGGCAAAGGTTGAGATGCTGGACGTGTTGATGGAAATTCGTTTCCAGCCTCCCAAACCCAACCCATTGACTATTTTGTCAAGCATCCCAACCCCAACCATTTGATCCATTACTTTAGCAGTACTGTCTTCTGAACGTTCTGGTAGTCATCAGTGTTGAAGCGGACAAAGTAAACACCCGCCGGCACACGACGGCCCTGATCATCACAACCATCCCAGGCCACCGTATAATAACCCGGCTCACTCACCCCGTCTACTAAGCCACGTACCTCACGACCCAGCGCATCGTAAACCTCCAAACTCACCCGACCACGCGAGGCCACCTGATAACTAACCCGCATATCACGCGCAAACGGATTCGGATAAACCTGCGCCATCACCGTACGCACCGGCAAACCGGTCAACTTCTCATAATCCTCAATACCCACATAACCCGGATCATAAGTCGTATAACGCAAGGCAAACGAATCGGTTACCGGCACGGCTAACTCATGATAAGCACCATCCAGATAATACTGAATGCCGACATTCTCACCGCCGTTCTCGATACCCAGGGTGTTGTCGGTCTGTTGTAAACCGACCAGGTACTGAACAATGATATCACCATCACCGGTCGGCGAGGGATGATACAGCGGATCATGCAAGATGATCTCAAAGGTCTCATGCGAACCACTGGAATAATGCTCCACCCGGAAATACTCGATGATAAACCGATGATTCGCCGCATCATAATAATAATATATATCACTCGGCTGACCCGCATTGCCCGGATCCAGATCATCCCATATACCCGCAATCATCGCCGGCGGACCACCCGCATTCGGGATCCCGTAATTGGTCAAACTGCTGCTCGACTGATAACCCATGCACACCCAACCATTCGAAGAAATCGTGAGCTGCGTGTAATTACCACCATAATACTGGAAACTGAAGGGTATGGTCACCTGGGTCACCTGATCATCACCCAGATTCAACGAAACCCCCGGATACTGCGTCTGCGTACTGTCAATCGCAATCCAATCAAAGACCGGCGAATAAGTATGCGGACCACCCGAATAGTACACATAATAATAACCCGTATCGGTCGGCACTAACTGACCAATGATCAGACTGAAATCCAAGGTGTCAACATAGATACCAGACTGAACCGCGACCGAGAAATCAACCTCGGTACCATAAGGCGTCGCAATATCGGCCGTGACACTGTAAGGATCCGATGTATTGCTGCCCATGGCACCCGCCGCGATCGTCCCGAAACTACCCGAACCATCATTGATCGTGATGTCCGGCGAAGTGGTGAGCAAGGTCGATGAAATATTCGCGGCCTGAGCACCACCCTCGTTCTCCAGGGTGACGACCAAAGTCACCGTCTCACCCGGCTCTAATACAGCATTACCATTACCACCAGAAATAGTATGTTCCTCATAGGTCAATAACGGCGCATACACCGTAACCGATACATTGGACGTCCACGTGCTGTCCAAATCGTCGGTGAACGCAGCGGTGAATCCAATATTATGAGCGTTCGGACAGTTGTTGGCGATCGTGAAATCAAAGTAGGGGTTAGAAAGAGCCGAGTCTGAGGCCGCAATATTACCGTACCAGGTCGAATCTGTATTCATGGTTACGTAGGTATCGGTTTCTGAAAGCATTCCGTGTACTGAATTTGCAGTGGCAACGCCAATGTTCTTTGCCCAGAGGCCGAGTTGAATCGTTTCTCCAGGGTTCGCCTGATTATTGTTACCGTCGTTGATGATGCAGGATCCAGCCGTCACATAGGGGCCGGATGGAGCAATGACCATGGCGTGGCCCTCATAGGGTACGTAGTTATGGGCGGTGACCGTTACGTACATGGTGTCGCCCGGTGTGGTCGGTGCAATGCTTATCGTTGCCGTACCTGAGGCTTCCGTGTACTCTGATATATGCATTTCCGGAGTCTGACCAGGTATCCAGACGCAGACCAGCGCGTTCTCAATAGCGCCCCCTGTGCCACTGACCGTGACCGCGAAAGCAGCACTGCCGGGAATAACCGCGCCATCATGCGTGACCGTCATGGTTGTTGGTACCTCAGTCCACATATCCAGCGAAGGATCGCCAAGCACGTGGTAAGCTTCATAGTAGTATTGTTTCCAGAACGGGCTCGTGCCGGAAAGTTCGACACCATCGTACATACCGTCGAGCGTGAAACGTGCATGTTCGTATATTGAATCGGCATAGATCGCCTCATACCACTCCCTTTCTAGCCAGTCGTCTTCGTCCCAGTAGGTTGATGGACAAGAGCCATAATAAGCAACGGCGCCGCCATTCTCCTTGCGGATCCATGATTCGCCGCCGCACATGTTGCTCCACCCGAAGTTGTTGGCTAGGCAGCAGTGACCCGTGGCAATCGTCAATTTGTCACCATTTGTCAGCTGGTTAACGTGTGAAACAGTGAATGGTGGTCCATCATGCCAGCCGTCATCAAGACCATGACCCGACATGGTAGTCAGGATCCGGCCTTCGTTCACATTGGTGAAGACGTCAGCAGTAGTTGCTCCGTAGGTTTGCTCGTACAGTTTGTACGTTGTATAGCCATGGGGATCCATGAATGTACTGGTGCAGTAGTTATGGGTGCCTTCGCTGACCGTGTAATTGTCATTACCGGCAAGAAATGCGTCTTTCTTGAACCAATCTGCCATATTTGGCAGGTCTGCTTTTTCGTACTTTAGAATTTTCTGAACTATTGTTGTAATATGGGCCGCTGTTTCAACTGATAACCTTCCATAGAATATGTCCGGGAGGTAACCCGAACCATCGGTCTCGGCGTAGTAGAGGTCAGTAACCTTATTTGAGTTACCGCCGATCGGTGCCGGCATGTAACCGCCATTGACATCGCCGACCAGTAGCAGATAACTTGGTTGCGGATTCTGTGCGTCGATATATGTCTCGATGCCGTTGGTGGTCCAGGTGCTGATGCTGTCTTGATTCGCCACCTTGACCTTGAACCCCTTTTGCTTTAACCAGCGGGCGAGGTCTGCGACCTGGGTTTGGAAGTTGTTATGAGTGATGATCAAATAGTGTATTGGCAGCGGTAGTACGCCCTTTGTAATATTGTCGTAGAAACTGTAATTGATCACACGCTGCTTGATGAAATCTTCGAAGAGCGGCGAATAGCTCTGCAAGACTTCTTCTCTCGTTTTGATCATATCACCGCCGGCAAATTCGATTCTCAATTCGATACTGGTGTAGCATCGGATGATCCCGGTTACCGGGTTGTATTGGATCGGATTCGTTGCGATCACTGCCAGCCGGTGTCCGCGCATGAAATCATCGCCCTCAATGCTGGCGATCGCTTCGGGATAGAATGCGTTCTGATCATATGTTTTATCATCGATCACGAGAACCGGTTTCTCCCCAGGCATCTTCAAGACCGGGGCAAGGGCCGGCATAATTCTCTCTTCAACACCGTGCATGTGTAGTGGTATGTCAACGTATTCCGCATTGACCACCTCGAATTTGATGACGGCGCCATAAGGAACACCGATCGTTTGCTTGATCGCCGGCAGCTGTGGTTTACCGATCTCGCCGGTGTGGTAGGCATCTGGTATACTGAACCGCACAAATGCCTCGTTTCGCGTATCAATCATATTTCTAGTATCGATTTCTTCGATCATCGCACCGTTCACCTGGATTGCTGCGTTGATGGAGAATGCGTCAGCAGCAAGCAACTCGACTTGTGCTGCAGTGGGCAACGCATTATCTGTAAATGGTATCCATCGAGCACTCAACAGGGTGCAGGCGAGGAACATGATAAAGACAATACTCCTCTTTTGTAGGACATTGGACATCATCATACCTCCTATGGAATTATGCTGTTTTGAGAAATTTTTTTTATGACAGTCTTAAGTCTCTTCATCGAAATTACTCCCTAAGATTCGGCACATGATAAACCTTCATTATAATCAGCTCTCCGCCATTGTCAACGTCAAACCATTAACAATGGGGAGGGGGGTCCAAAAGGGGGGTTATTAGCATAGGAGGTGTCTTATTGGACCTCCCTCCTTATTTCTGCTAGCGGGTTAATTTGTCGATATCTTAGGCAATTATAACGATTTCTGTTATTTTGTCAACACTGATATTGTTCAGTATGGGTTAGTGGAAGTAGGAGAAAAATTGATCGGACGGGGGGGGTGTTATGGCGCTTCAGTACCTGAAAAGCACTCCACCCCATGTGAAGCCTGCACCAAAGGCAACCAGCAGTATCAGGCTGCCTTTGCGCACCCGTCCCTGCTGCACCGCTTCATCAAAAGCAATGGGTATTGAGGCGGCTGATGTGTTGCCATAGCGATCTAGATTGACGACGACTTTATCCTTTGGTATGTGTAGGCGTTTTGCCGTTGCTTCAATGATGCGTATATTGGCTTGATGCGGAATGAGTAGATCGATGTCGGAAGCATGAAGATTGGCTTTCTTCAATGTTCCCGTTGCTGCTTCGGCCATGGCCCGCACCGCCAGTTTGAAAACTTCGTTACCCTGCATCTTAATATAATGCAGTCGTTGGTCCACGGAATCATGACTGGCCGGAATCCGTGTGCCACCGGCTGGCTGATATAGGGGCTTCCAGGAAGATCCGTCAGCAGCAAAATAAGATGAGATTATACCGTGTTCGTTTTCTGATTTCTTGAGTACGACTGCTCCCGCGCCATCGCCAAACAGAACACAACTGCCGCGATCTTGGTAATCGGTTATTCTGGTCAGTGTGTCCGCGCCAATAACGAGAATGTTGTCATAACGATTCATGACAAAACTCTCGCCAACAGCGATGGCATACAGAAAACCTGTACAACCAGCCGAGACATCGAACGAAATCACCCGCGGTGCGCCGATTTGTGCTTGCACGAGGCATGCGGTAGATGGGAAGAGCATATCCGGGGTCGCGGTGGCAACAATGATCGCCTCAATGTCCTTGGGTTTGATCCTGGCCGATTTAAGTGCGCGTTTTGCGGCGATCAGGGCAAGATCGCTGGTTGCCTGGTCGTCGGCGGCAACGTGTCTTTCCTGAATCCCGGAGCGCGTTCTGATCCATTCATCCGATGTGTCGACCATTTTCTCGAAATCGAAGTTGGTAAGAATCTTGTCGGGTACGTAGCTGCCGATGCTGGCGATTTGAGCCTTCACTGAGTTATCCTTTTGCGTATTTCTTCAACGAGGTTGTTCTCGGCGCAGGTCTTCGCGAGTTTTATCGCATTCTTCAATGCCTGAGGTGAGGAGTGTCCGTGACATACGATGACGATTCCGTTGACGCCCATGAGGATGCCTCCGCCGTACTCCTCATAATTGAATTTTGCCTTTAAATCTTCCACTGCAGGTCGGACCAAGTACCGGCCGAACTTGCGTCGCATCACCGCATCAACCGTTTCTCTGAGCATCTGCCAAATGATGTCGATCATCCCTTCAGAGAATTTCAGTACCACGTTGCCCGTGAAACCATCGCAGATGACGACATCGGCAAAACCCTTCATGATGCCGTTACCCTCAATGTTGCCAATGAAATTCAGCCCGCTGGCTTGAAGATTCTGATAAGCCTTCTGCCTTGTTTCGTCGCCCTTTTTGCTCTCGGCGCCGATGTTCAGCATGGCCACGCGCGGTGCCTTCTTCCTGAAAACGAATTCGGCAAATGCTGAACCCATGAATCCATAGTTGAAATAATCAATCGTTTTCGGATGGATGTTAGCACCCACATCGATCATCACCAGGTAGCCGGATGCGGTAGGTACTGTTATGGCAAGGCCTGCCTTGGATACACCCTCGATCATTCTCAACTGGATCATGCTGAAACCGAGGATTGCACCGGTGTTGCCCGCACTCACGATCGCGTCGACCCTCTTGTTCTTCAGCAGGTCGATGAGTATGCCCAGTGACGAATTCCTCTTCTGACGCACGGCAACGGCGGGGATCTCATGCATGCCGACGACTTCATCGGCCAGTTTGAAATCAAATCCAAGATCCTTGACGTCGTTCTCGTAATCGCCCTTGCCGACAACCAGAAGATCGCACACCGGTTCTTCCTTGATCAAGGACAACGCCTGCAGTTCATTTGCCGGGGCGTTGTCCGAACCCATCAAGTCAAACCCGACTATCAACCTTTCTCCTTCTCTTCCTTGGGTGCGATCACGAGTTTGTCCTTATAGTTTCCGCAGTTCGGACAAACCCGGTGCGGTAATTTCGGGCTGTGGCATTTAGGACATTCGGTATACTTGGTAACACTAACTTTTTTCTGAGAACGCCGTTTATTCTTCCTGGCGTGTGAGTGTCTTCTTTTTGGTAAAGCCATCTAACCTCCTAATACAGACAAATGATGAATTGCGATCCAATTCTACTCCTGATGTTGTTGGTCATGACGACTGAAAAGGCACGGGCTATTCTCGGGGATACAGATCAGCGGCCGCGAACCAGTTGTTGAGATTCTCGATACGTTTTCGCTTATCATCAGACAACCTGAACGGCCGGCCGCGGCAGTCTAATGCAATACCCACGATGCCGCCCGGCACGGTCGCCTCCACCACCTTGCCGCGTCCCTCACCCACGTCGAATCCCTTCTCAGGATGTAATCGGACCTTTGCTTTTTCCTTGATGTCCAACGGAATCAGTTTGATCTCACCGTACTTGGCTTGATGCTCTTCGGTCTTTCCATCACCGCGTTCGATTTCTAGCTTTACTACTTTGGCGTTTTCCTTGCCTTCACCAACCGGCGCGATGCAGGTGCCAAGCGGGATCAGACAGTCCTTATTGAAAACCTCGGTTGCTGATTTCTCGTGCACCGTGGACAGAACCCCGAGGTGGGGCATCATGAAAATGGAATCGACCGCTAGCCTGGTTATGCCTTCGGGTAGAAAAGCGTCGATGAGCATTAACGCTGCCTGATTGCGGCGCGGCGCATGCGACAATATACCGCCCGAACCGATCAGCAGACTCAAGCCCATGAGATTGATGAGCGTCTCACCGGTCATGGATTGGCTGAAGGCGTCGGATATTGTCCGTTCTTGCTGAATGCCTTTTAGCCCGACCGCCATCGATTTATGCTGTTCGAAAGCCAGCCGTAACGCCTCTCGGGCGATTGCTTGTTCGATCTTCAGGTCTTCGAGGGTATGGGGAATTGTTGTCGGTCGTATCATCTTATTCCTTATGCGATTCCTCAGGTCACGTTCGTCCATTTCCATGGGCAACCAGCGGATGATATTTTCGATACCGCTCTCGGCCAAGACATTACTGATCGAATAGGACATACCCAGATTCGCGCTGACCGTTCGGTTGAATATTTCCTGGAACACAGAGAAAACATCGGTCGTTGCACCGCCGATATCGACGCCGATCACCGAGATCTTCTCGGTCTTGGCCACGGTTTCCACGAGTAAACCGACCGCACCCGGCGTCGGCATGATCGGTACGTCGGTCATGCCCATCAAGTCCTTGTAGCCCGGAGCATGGGCCATTACGTGCTCCATGAATTGGTCATGGATCTTATGCCGGGCAGGATTCAGGTTTTCCCGCTCGAGCACGGGGCGCAGATTGTCCACGACGACCAGGGCTGTATTTTCCTTCAATGTCTTGAGGATCATATCCCGTGCTTCTTTGTTGCCCGCGTAGATGACCGGAAGCTGATAACCAACGCCAAATCGTGGTCTGGGATCAGCTGCCTTTATCAGTTCGGCCAGCTCCACAACATGGGATACTGTGCCGCCATCGATACCGCCAGAAAGCAGTATCATATCAGGCCTGAGATTTCTTATGCGTTCGATTTTTTCATGCGGCAGGCGGCCGTCATTTGAGGCGATGACGTCCATCACGATCGCACCGGCACCTAAAGCCGCCCGCGCCGCACTCTCCGCGGTCATGGTTAAGACGACGCCGGCGACCATCATCTGCAATCCACCACCGGCTGAGGAGGTTGAGACATAGAAGTCCACGCCTTCACCGTTCTTCACCTGCTTGATAACGTCTTCGCCGTCGAGGATCTTGATCTTTGACAGTTCTTCGACCTCCATCACCGAGTTGAGTACGCCCTTGGTCACGTCTTCGAAAGGTGCTTCAACCGTTGTCGGCGCTTCCCCGCGCACGAGGAGCCGGTATTCATCACCCTTCTTCTCGATCAGAATTGCTTTGGTTGTGGTACTACCACAGTCAGTTGCGAGAATTCTTTTCGGTTCTTTTGTTTTCATCCCTTTCCTCCTCAAGGCGCTCTATTTCGCAGATCAACGCCTCAATGTTATTACGGTCTTCCAGCATCGCCGCGATTTCTTCGTACTCGCGAAAGGAGAATATCGCACGATAGAAAGGTTGCATGAATATAAGAAATTGGTTGCCTAAAAACGATAATGGCTTAGATGATTCCAGGAAAATGATGGCCACCGGTGAAAGGCGGTAATCAATGACCTTCTGCGCAATCTTGTTAATAAGAAACTTCTTGCGTTCTTCGGTGACCTCAAACTCTATGTCTTCCATCGCACTTTCAGTTCTTTTATCGCCTTGACCTCATCGAGCCGGCGCACGGGTGTGTTAGTTGGGGCATTCTTCAGGAGATCGGGTGTATCACCTGCC
This sequence comes from Caldifarciminota bacterium, assembly GCA_050124875.1. Taxonomy (GTDB): domain Bacteria; phylum Hydrothermota; class Tepidihabitantia; order SM23-42; family SM23-42; genus SM23-42. The sequence goes on from JASFEK010000013.1 coordinate 8,997, forward strand.
TCCTGTAGGATCTTTTTCATCGTCGTGATGAAAGCATCTAGTGTCTCTCTTGGTTCACTGTCGGTCGGTTCGATCATCAGTGCTTCGCTTACGATTAGCGGGAAGTAGATCGTGGGTGCGTGCAGTCCGTAGTCCAGCAGCCGTTTGGCGACGTCGAGCGTTCTCAGTCCTGCATCCTTGAGTTTTTTTCCGGATAAGACACCCTCATGCATGCAGTAATCAGGGTAAGGTAGTGGGTAGTGGTCTTTAAGCGATTGGATGATATAGTTGGCATTTATTATTGCTGCCTTCGAGATGTGCCTCAGACCATTGCGTCCGACAATCCTCAGATACGTATATGCCTTGACCATGACTAGGAAATTACCGTAGTAAGTCTGCACCTTGCCGATGGAATCGGGTAAATTCGAATCAAAGCAGTAGGCGCCATTCCTATGTACTACGACCGGTACAGGGAGAAACGGTGCGAGCGCTTTCGTGACCGCCACCGGTCCTGAGCCAGGACCACCGCCGCCATGCGGCGTAGAAAATGTCTTATGCAGGTTGAAATGAACCGCATCAAAGCCGAGGTCGCCCGGACGCACGATACCGAGCAGGGCATTGAGATTCGCACCGTCCAGATATACGAGTCCGCCCTTGCCGTGGACAATGTCTGTCACTTCCTTGACATTCTTCTCGAACAGCCCCAGGGTATTCGGGTTGGTCAGCATCAAGCCGGCTACCTCGGTAGTCATCAATTCCTTCAATTTCGCAACATCCACTAAACCGCGTTCATCCGAGGGTAGCGTAAGCGGCTTGAAGCCGGAGAAGTTCACGCTCGCCGGGTTGGTCCCGTGTGCGGAATCGGGCACTAGAATGTGCCGGCGCGTTTCACCTTTCTTGTTGAAATGAGCCTTGAACATGCTGATCGCAGTGAATTCACCCTGAGCTCCAGCCGCAGGCTGCAGCGTGACCGCATCCAGATTGACAATCGCCTTCAAGTATTCACCGAGTTCAAACATCAGTTGTAGAGCACCTTGCATGGTATCAGAAGTCTGAAACGGATGGGTCATGGCAAAACCGGCTAGACGTGCCGTTTCCTCGTTGATCTTAGGATTGTACTTCATCGTGCAGGAACCGAGCGGATAGAAGTTCTTGTCGACGTGATGGTTCATGGTCGAGAGGTTGACAAAATGACGCATGATTTGAGGTTCGCTGATCTCGGGTAATAGCGCGTCGCTACGGCGTGCGTAGTCTTCATCCAGTGTGTATGCGGCAGTATCACCCTTAGGCAGTGAGTAACCACGGCGTCCGGCCTTTGATTGCTCGATGATGTGTTCCATACTTAGCCCTTGCTGTGGATTTGGACAAATTTGTCGAATGACCGGTCATACGTGCGTTCAATATCATCAGGAAAACAGCAGGCCGGAAGTTCCTGCATGCTCAAGTGATAGCTAAGACAGTCACAACACTTGCTCTTTCTCGAGCATGGTTCATAAGTGCAGTTGCAATTGTTCGAGTTCTCTTTTGATTTACATTCCATCACAAATTATATCAAAAAAGGCATCAATGTCAACGGGACATGATTCAATGAATATGCACGCTTGCCCGAGGTTGACACAAGGCCGGACACGGGTAGAATTGGCGTGATCATGCCTGTAGTTTGCGGGCCAACGATAGAGAATCTATCCGGTGAGCGACAAGCACCAGAACACGGAAAAACACCAGGAGGTTAGATGTGGAGGTATTGCATTACGTTTCATTGACAATAGGCATAGTCGGCATCGTCATTATTTGCTGGGGTGTCCTGCTCGGATTGCTTGATTTCATTCATATTGAGTTTGACCATCTCCGGGGCACGAACATACGTAACCGGCGTTACCTGCTCAGACATAATCTCGGGTCTTACCTGCTCCTGGGACTCGAATTCCTAATCGCCGCGGATGTGGTGAGGACGATAATAAACCCAACACTCATGGAATTGGCGATACTGGGTTCGATCATTGCGATAAGAACCGCGATCAGTTTCTTTCTCAATATGGAAATGGGACATCCGCATTACCGTGCTGATGAGGAAAAGAAGGATTGACAAGGGAATACCGGCCTTGATTCACGAAGCAACAATGGCCTTCAACCAATCATAGGGGGTGGTGTGGCAAAGACAACCGTACAACAACTCGCTGAGTGTGGGCAGAGTGTCTGGCTCGATTACATAAGCCGTTCTTTGATCGATACCGGCAGACTGAAGAAATTCCTTGATACCGGTGTGTCGGGATTGACTTCTAATCCATCGATCTTTGATAAAGCGGTTAGCAAGAGCGATGACTATGACCAGTATATCAAGGAATTGAAGCAGCAGAATATGGATACCATAGAGATATACGACGAGATAACCGTACGTGATATTCAGGATGCGGCTGATCTTTTCTTACCCATATACCGTGCGACCAGGGCGTCAGATGGTTATGTGAGTCTCGAAATCGATCCCAGGTTGGCTCATGACGTTGAGCCCACAATAGCCGAGGGCAAGCGCCTCTTTGAGAAAGTGAAAAGGCCGAACCTGATGCTGAAGGTACCCGCGACCGAAGCGGGTTATGAGGCGATTCCTGCATTGCTGGCCGAAGGCATCAATGTCAATGTGACGCTCATCTTTTCCCGGGGCCAGTATGCCAGTACGACCGACGCGTATTTGAAGGGTCTGGAAAGGTTGAGCGATGAGGTTGGAGATTTGAGTAGTGTGAGATCAGTTGCCAGTGTTTTCGTCAGTCGGGTCGATACCCTGGTTGATCAACTCATCAATACCCGGATCGAAAATGGCGCGGATCAACGGCTTGCCGACGTTAAGGGTCGGGCAGCGGTTGCCAACGCAGCACTCATATTTGATCAGTACCAGGAAACCTTCTCGGGTGAGCGGTTCCGTCGTCTTGCCCAGAAAGGTGGTGGTGTGCAGAGATTGCTCTGGGGCTCGACTAGTACCAAGGATCCTGCCTATAGCGACACTAAGTATGTGAGTGAGTTGATCGGTGAAAACACAATAAACACGATACCTCAAGTGACACTCGAGGCATTTCTCGACCACGGGAAGGTCAGGAAATCATTGCCTGGTGACCGGCCACAGGCCAAAGACATACTTGCGCGCCTGCAACAAGCAGGAATTGATATTGATGACGTATGCAGGCAGCTGCTTGACGATGGAGTGGCTGCTTTTCAGCGGGCCTTCGACTCGTTACTGCAGGCAATCGAGCAGAAGGCGTCTGTCTTGTAAGATGTAATTGATCTTCGGTAAAGGTAGAATAGGTTCTTCATTATATTGTATTTGCTATAGTTCGTTAACTAGCTGTAGAGTAGAAATTAGGAGGAGCCATGAAATTGCGGATGGGGATCGTAGCGTTCATATTTCTCATTCTCTGTATCTTTGTACTCGAATGCGGCACTGTGGCATCGGTGAGGCCTATTGGTGCTGGCAACAAATCCATTGTCTTTTCGGCTGGCGGCCCGGTGGCGCCTGTGTACGATATCAATATGCCATTGCCATATTCTGTACTGAGGTATCGTTTTGGTCTAAATGATGATACCGATGCCCATATTGGTGTTCATCCAACATTGGCACTTTTCGGCGATGTTGGTCTCGATATGGGCCTTACCAAGCACTTCACCAGAAATCAAGGTCTGCGTCCTGGGTTTTCGGCAGGCGTGAGTCTCTACGGTTTCTATGATTTCTCAGAGGTATCAAATGCACGATTGTATCCTGAATTGTCATTCATCCTGACCTACGATGTATCAAAGCGTGTTCCGGTCATCTACTTGGGTGTTGAAAACATGATTCAATTCACAGAACCCTATGTAGTACCAGCTTGTCTGCTGGGAGGGGAGTTCGCATTGAGCAGGCGGCTAGCACTCAGCCTTGAGACAAGATGGTATGCACCTATAGAATCGGGTGATGATCGGGTGGTGGATTACTCAATAACACCATTTGGACAGGGCGCTGTTGGATTCGTACTTGGTTTTTCCTATGTGTTCGGAGGGAGGTAATCATGAAACTGTACAGACTTGGTCTGTTCGTCATACTGTTTCTTGTGTTCTGTCCGCGAATCATGACCCTTGATGATTTCCTTTTCGACCCGGTGGCCATCGATGAATACCTTAGACCTGAGGATCTTGCTGAATGGGGTGTGCGGTTCATCATTCCCGATTCGTTGATAGAGCCGGTGATACTACAATCCATGGAGAAGAGTATATACGGCTTCTTTGTCAAGGGTAACCCTGATTCGATGGTGAACAATGCTGCTACTTTTCTGTACTGCCATGGTAAGGATGAAAATATCAACCGCTACTGGGTTTGGGTTGAGTACCTCTGGGAGATGGGCTTCAATGTGTTCATATTTGATTATCAGGGCTATGGGATGAGTGAAGGTTCACCCTCGGGTGATGCTTTGTTCTCTGATGGGCGTGCCGCGTTGTCCTATGTTAAGTCCAGGGTTGACGTTGATACCGTCAAAATCGTCTATTACGGATTTTCACTGGGTTCATTCGTGGCAGTCTATCTGGCCGCAGAAATAGCCCATCCAGCAGCTTTGATCATTGAGTCGGCGCCCGCATCGGCCACCGCCTTGTTACGGGATTCAGGTTTGTTAAACCTTACTGGTTCGTATGTTGTTGAGGCAGATTTTGATAACGAAAATAGAGTCGCGGATGTCAACAGTCCCCTGTTCATGATGCACGGTCTGGACGATGATTTCGTCGTTTTGGATCGCCATTTCCCCCTTATCTGGGACAATGCGGTTCAACCAAAGGACTACATTTGGGTAGAAAATGCTAATCATGACGGAATTCCCGAAGCACTTGGTCAAGCCTATAACAACACGATCATCGATTTCGTACAGCAGCACGTCATTGACTGAGAGGCAGGTATAGTGGGATAATATCCCTAAATTCTTGACAAAACTAAACTTCTGGGTATAATTGATGTCTAAAGGGCGAATAGCTCAGTAGGCGAGAGCGTCTCCCTTACAAGGAGAAGGTCACCCGTTCAAGTCGGGTTTCGCCCATACGTAATAAAAGGAGTGGAGTGTGCCCAAGGGTCAAAGAGGTATAAGAGGGGGATTGAAGCCCCATCTTAAGGATCCATATCTGACAAGAAAGAGCTATAAGGAGCCCACGATATGCCCGCGCTGTGGTTTGGTCTACCGGCATCGGCGCTGGCAGAAAATGCCTGATTTTGATGCAAAAAACGCAGTTGCCCGACATAAATGTCCGGCATGCCGCAAGGAAGAGGACCATTATGTCATGGGGATTGTTGAAATTTCAGGGGATTTTTATAAACCGAGGCGTGACGAAATAGTAAATATGTTGAGAAATGAGGAGAAGAAGAGTTTGGTTCATAATCCTCTGGACCGGATTATGGGTATCCTTGAGAAAAAATCCGGTATGAGGGTTGAGACCACCTCGGAAAGCATGGCCGTGCATTTGGGTCGTATGCTTTATCACGCGTACGGCGGTGAGGTGGAATACAAGTTTTCCGAGGATCAGAAACTGGCAAGGGTCTTTTGGCATAGAGAAACCAAGGAGGAAAGATGAAAATAAAGCCACTTTATGACCATATTCTGGTTGAACGGATAGAAGAGGAAGTGAAGAAGGGTGGAATCATTATTCCCGATACGGCCAAAGAGAAACCTCAACAGGGTAAGGTGATCGCGGTTGGCAGCGGACGTAGAGATGAAAAGGGAAACCGGATGGCGCTTGAGGTTAAGAAAGGCGACACCATTCTTTTCGGTAAATATGCAGGAACCGAAATTAAGATTGAAGAAAAAGATTACCTAATAATTCGTGAGGATGATATTTTAGGTATTGTTGAGAAGGCGAAGTAAAAAGGAGACAGAAAATGGCAGCTAAAGAAATAAAATTCAATGAAGAGGCGAGACGCTTAATACTAAGAGGAGTCAAACTACTCTCGGATGCGGTCAAGGTAACACTTGGTCCGAAGGGCAGAAATGTCATCCTGGAAAAGAAATTTGGTGCGCCCACGATCACAAAGGACGGCGTTACGGTCGCAAAAGAGATCGACCTCGAGGATAAATTCGAGAACATGGGTGCCCAGATGGTGAAAGAGGTGGCGTCCAAGACGTCTGATGTCGCAGGCGACGGTACGACGACCGCAACAATACTCGCCGAGGCGATTTACCGTGAGGGCTTGAAGACAGTGACCGCTGGCGCCAATGCCATGGAAATCAAGAAAGGCATAGACAAGGCCGTAGATGATGTCGTGAGTGGCTTGAAGAAGCTGTCGACGCCGATCAAGGGATCAACCGACATTGCTCAGGTTGCCGCGATTTCCGCGAACAACGATGAGACGATCGGCAATTTGATCGCTGATGCGATGGAGAAAGTGGGCAAAGATGGTGTGATCACGGTTGAGGAAGCCAAGGGTATGGAAACTACGCTCGACGTGGTCGAGGGTATGCAGTTTGATCGCGGCTATCTATCACCGTACTTCATCACCAATCCCGAGCGAATGGAGTGCGTGCTCGAAGATGCCTACATTCTTCTTTATGAGAAGAAGATCAGTGCCATGAAAGATCTGGTGCCGATGCTCGAAAAAGTCGCGCAGAAGGGTCGTCCGATCGTGATCATCAGTGAGGAAGTTGAAGGCGAAGCCTTGGCTACGCTAGTGGTCAACAAGATCCGCGGCACGCTTTCTTGTGCGGCAGTGAAGGCACCAGGCTATGGTGATCGTCGTCGAGCAATGCTTGAAGACATCGCGGTGCTCACCGGTGGCAAACTGATTTCGGAAGACATCGGTATCAAGTTGGAGAATGTTCAGGTGTCAGACCTCGGTCGCGCAAAGCGTATCACGATCGACAAGGAAAACACAACGATCGTTGAGGGTGCAGGCAAGAAGGATGATATCCAGGCTCGAATCGGTCAGATCAAGAACGAGATCGACGAAACGACATCTGACTACGACAAGGAGAAATTGCAGGAACGTCTGGCCAAACTGGCCGGGGGTGTAGCAGTCCTGAATGTTGGCGCGGCGACTGAAGTGGCCATGAAGGAGAAGAAGGCACGGGTCGAAGACGCGCTGCATGCTACCCGCGCTGCGGTTGAGGAAGGTATTGTACCCGGGGGCGGCGTTGCCTTTATACGTTCTCTGCCCGACCTGGCAAAAGTGAAACTGCCGGGTGACCAACAGATCGGCGTTGAGATCGTTAGACGTGCACTGGAAGAACCGACCCGGCAGCTGGCCGCAAATGCGGGCAAAGAGGGTTCGGTCATCGTCGAGCGAGTGAAGAAAGAGAAGTTGAGCATTGGCTACAACGTGATGAGCGAGAAATTCGAAGACATGGTCACCGCAGGTATCATCGATCCGACCAAGGTAAGTCGCACGGCGCTGCAGAATGCCGCGAGTATTGCTGCGCTCTTGGTGACCACCGAGGCCGTGGTCGTTGAGAAGCCTGAAGAGGAAAAGCCACCGATGGCGCCGCCCGGCGGCGGATACGGTGGAGAGTATTAATAACACCGAATAGGAGGTCGGGGTCATGGAGGCAGGCATTCGAGCCTCCTGACCCTGATTCTCCTCATAGCGAATAGATGCCTACGTACGAATATGAATGCACCGCATGTAAGTATACCTTCGAAGAGTTTCAGAAGATAACCGACAAGCCGCTGCTCAAGTGCCCCCGTTGCTCTGGGAAGGTGCGGCGCCTGATAAGTGGCGGTGTTGGTCTGATATTCAAGGGTAGCGGATTCTATGTAACTGATTACAAGAGATCTAATTTACCGCAAGAGAAGGTAACAACAGGTACCCAGCTCAAGAAGCCCGATGAGAAACCCAAACTGCCAGCGAAGAAGGTTTCCGGCGAAGCAAAAGACTGACAAGGTTCTACACCTTCATGTATACTATCGCGCGATTTCTGATCATCCTTGGTGCAGTGTTTGTCGTTCTCGGTGTAGTATTTCTGTTCTTTCCGAGAGCCCCACTTTTCAAATTGCCCGGTGATTTCATCATAAGGAAAGATAACTTCGTCGCCGTGTTCCCGGTTGCTACGAGTATATTGCTTTCGGTAATCTTGACGATCGTCATCAATCTTCTGTTGCGTAGGTAGCTCACACTCCGTCATCAACTCTTAATGTCAATGAAGATGATACGGTTTGAGGCGCCGGTTTTCTTTTGCGCCGGAGAACCATCGGGTGACCTCTATGCCGGATCGTTCATAAGTCAACTCAAGAAAGAAGACCCGAATACCGGCGTGACCGGGGTCGGCGGTCTTCGCATGAAAGAGAGCGGCGCCGTATCTCTTTTTCACTACGACAAACTGAAGACCTTCGGGTTGAGCGGTGGCCTTGGAGCGTTGCTCGACAACTACTACATGTACAGGAAGATCGGCCGTAGGATGCTTGCACTGCGCCCGCGCACATTCGTCGCGGTGGCATACCCTGGCTTGAATTTGATGCTGTGCAGAGTTGCCCGGGCGCATGGGATAAAGGTTTATTATCTGCTTCCGCCACAGATCTGGGCATGGGGTACATTCCGCAAGTATTTCATGAAGAAATGGGTGGATCGTGTGGTATCGGTATTCCCTTTCGAAGCCGAATTCTATCAGCGGCTGGGTATCGATACCATACTAGTTGAAAACCCGCTCATCGAAATATTACGTGGTTATGAGCGAACAGATTCAAAGAGAAGAATTGGTTTCATGCCGGGCTCAAGAGATGCACATTTCCGCCGCAATCTGCCGGTTGTCCGGCGTATCATCGATTTGATAAGAGCGCGCAATGAGAATATTGAGTGTTGTATTATTGCATACGGTGCAAAGGATAAGCGTAACTTGAGCGATCTAAATGCAGGATCTGTGATCTACTATGAGGATCGGTATCAGATGATGAAGAACTGTGATTTGCTGGTCACCTGCTCAGGCACGGCCTCGCTTGAGGCCTGTCTGCTTGAGGTACCGCAAATCTTCTTTCACCGGCCATCATTGGTCGATTTCCACGTTTTCCAGAGGGCCTTAAAACTGAGTGAATACAATCTCTGTAATATCCTTCACCGGCGGCAAATAGTGCCAAGTTTCGTGCATCACAACGTGAATATCCTGGTCGACCGTGTATACAGGAGAATAGATTTCAGTATGCTGGACCCGGGTCGTTGATTGGTGGCTGCCGGGTCTATCCACTGTCTTCAGCGATTGTTTGTACATCCTTGGCGATAGCCTTCTTGAGTGAAATATCATCGGCGAAATGCTCAATACCGCGTATACGCTCGAGGAATTTCACCGTAATGTACTTGCCGTACAATACCCGGGAAAAGCCGATGATATGGACCTCGAGTAGATCGTGACGACAGAACATCGCACCGAGGTGTTCTGCTTCATCTTCAATGACCTTCACCTTGTACACTCCGTCCAGCGGTATCAGTTTGTGCTCGGGCGGAAGGAAATTGATCGTGGGAAACCCAAGGCTCTGCCCCCTGCCCTTGCCTTTGATCACGTGGCCGGAAATTGCGTATTCACGGCCGAGTAGCCGGTTAGCCGCCTTGATATTACCCAAGAGCAGGAGTTCACGGATCCGTGTGCTCGATATGGTTCCTTCATCGTCGACCTTGGCCATGATCTCGACACGGAAAGCATCACGGGCAATGGTTTCTAATTGCTGCGCATTTCCCCTTCGCATGTTGCCAAAATGGAAATTCTCGCCGACGACAATGGTCGAGGGTTCAATTTGCCGGGTGATCAGGGAGACAAAATCCTCTGGGCTGAGCAGGGCGAATCTCTCGGTGAATTCGAAGTAATACACGAAATCGAGCCCGAGTGCGCTGAATAGTCCATTCTTCTCTTCAACCGGGGTCAGGCAGCAGATCGGCGAATGCTTCAGCACGAAAAAGGGGAGGGGTGTGAACGTGATGATGCCGGTTCTCCTCTTAGTCCCGGCGATGTCTTTCAAGCGGGCGACGATCGCCTGGTGCCCGCGGTGTACTCCGTCAAAGCTGCCAATACCACACACGGCATCTTTGGTCAATGCATCCTTTGTGTCTTTCAATACTAGCATGTCGGGGAGAGTAGTGTGCCCAGCTTCTTTGCCTCCGCAACTCTGTATTCACCGATTCGGGTACGGCGCAGGGAAAGTAATGTTGCTCCGCAGCCCAGTGTGTTGCCGAGATCGTGGGCGAGGGAGCGTATGTATACTCCTTTGCCAACTACGGTCTTGAAGCAAAGGATTGGCGCGTCATAGTCCAGAATGCAAAATGATTTGATGTTCACCCGGCGCGGGGGGATCTCCACTTCCTGGTTCTTGCGGCTCAATTGATACAATTTCTTGCCTTGATGTTTAAGGGCTGAGAAACGCGGCGGCGTCTGCTCGATCTCGCCGACAAAGCGTGATGCTACTTGATTCAGTTCGGTCAATGTCATATTCTCATCCACTGCTCTGCGCGGTTCCGTTTCCGTGCCGGTTATGTCATAAGTGTCAGTGACCGTACCGAGCAGAATCTCGCCGGTGTATTCCTTGTCGTGCTTCTGGATGTTATCGAATTCCTTGGTTGCCTGGTCGATGAGAAGAATGAGCAGCCCGCTGGCAAAAGGGTCTAATGTGCCCGCATGGCCGACCTTACTGTACTGTTTCTGCAGCATGCGCACGATCTGAAAGGAACTGAAGCCCACGGGTTTGTCGACTAAGAGGAACGTACCGTGCATAGGCGGTTGATCGACGTCATGGATTGTCAGGATTTGTGTGCCATTGCCTTGAGCACTGCCCTGAGGATTTCTCCCTTGGCCGCATGCAGATTCTTG
>JASFEK010000014.1:0-18347 GCA_050124875.1 Caldifarciminota bacterium
ATACGGGATAACCGTAGGATGAGGCGAGCATGGGTATTATACCTGCCATCGCCGTGAAATAGGGTACATTATCAACAAAGGCCGAGATGATAACGGAGAATACGACCAGGAGTACGTAGGTTACCAAGAGGTTGCCCGATGTCAGTTTGCCTACGGTTTCCGCAATGAAACCAGTTGTTCTGGTCTCGGTCAGTGATCCGATGATGACAAAGATTGCGGCCAGGAAGAAGAGTGTTTCCCAGTCCATATCTCTGATCACATGGAACGTCTTTACTTTATTTGTGAATATGCTCCAGACGATGCCGATAAGGCCGAATCCGATGCAGACAAGGCCGCCCAAGTAGTCCATGAACCCACCCGAAAATGAAGCCACTGCCAGCGCAAGGATCAATCCCACAAGAAGAAAACCGGGGAAGAGACTGACGATCTTCTCGGGCGTTATCGGTTGTATCGGTTGACGGTATTTTCGATTGAGGTAGTAAAGCACAATGAGTGAAACCACGGCCGCAAATTCGACCGCAAAAAAGAGGCTCGGTCTTCCCTGAAAGAAGAAGAAGTCGTTGAACGTCATGCGTGTGTAGCTTGCCAGTATCATACTGGGCGGATCTCCGACCAAGGTTGCCGTTCCCTGAAGATTAGAGCTAAGGCATATACCGAGTATGAACGGAACTGGCGAAACCTTAAGCTTGCGCGAGACCTCAAATGCTATCGGTGCTACGATCAGGACAGTCGCGACATTCTCGACGAACGCTGATATTATACCGCTGAAGGCCGAGAGCCAGATGATCGCCCAAACCAGATTCTTCGACCGGTCAATAGTGATTTCGGCGATGTAGGCGGGAATTCGTGAGTGTATGAACAGCTCGGCGACAACAAGGCTACCCCAGAAAATGCCCAGGATATTCCAGTTGATATGATGCAAGAGCCTTACGGGCGCAAGGATTCCAAAGAGCAAGATTACCCCGACGCCGACCCAGGCGATCAGGAATTTGTAGCGATGGAACGCGATTATCGCCACATAGGTGACGATGAATATGGCAAGGCAGATTACCTGCGCCGATGTCATCCCGTGTTCAGTTATTCTGGTTGAGCCAGACTAGTAGAGCCTTCTGTACGTGTAAACGGTTCTCGGCTTCATCAAGCACGACGGAATTGGGTCCGTCGATCACCTCATCGGTTATCTCTTCGCCCCGGTGGGCTGGTAGACAGTGCATGACGAGGTGGTTCTTCTTCGCCGCTGCGAGCAGCTGTTGATTGATCTGGTAAGGCAGAAATACGCGCTTGCGTTCAGCAGCCTCCTGTTCCTGCCCCATCGATGTCCAGACGTCCGTATATACCACGTCTGCCTGAGTTACTGCCTCTTTCGGATCAGTAGTCAGCAGCACATTATTGCTGCGCACCGTGTAGTCTTTAGCCGGTTCATAGCCTGGTGGCGTCGCAACGTGTAATTGGAATCCGAGAATACTGGACGCGGCAATAAAGGAATTACAGACATTATTTCCATCACCGACATAAGCAATTATCAGGTTGTCCAGTGAACCATTGTGTTCGATCACGGTGAATAGATCGGCCATGATCTGGCATGGATGTTCAATATCAGATAATGCATTAATCACTGGTATTGTGGCATATTCCGATAGACCCTCAACCGTTTTATGAACAAATACACGGGCCATTAAAAAGTCGACCCAGCGCGAGAGATTGCGCGCGACGTCGGGTACGGATTCGCGTTTGCCCAGCTGGATATCGGCCGGTGCAAGGTATATGGCGTGCCCGCCCAATTGAGTCATGCCGGTTTCGAACGTTACCCGGGTTCTGAGCGATGGTTTTTCAAAGACCATGGCTAGAGTTTTGTCCTTCAATACCTTGTGTTCGATCCCCTTTTTTTGGGATTCCTTGAGTTTCTTGGTCAACTCGAATATCTCGATTATTTCGTTCTTGCCGAGGTCAAAGATTGACAAAAAATGGCGTTTCATCGTGCCTCCATGCTGAATAGTTGCCCTGCTACTGGTCTTTCTCAATCAGATGGCTTGAACCGCTTGCCGATGTGCATAGCACGACCCACGTTTTCGCCCAAAGTCCAGTAGTTGTTATCGTACATCGAATACAGGATAGGATCTGCTTTCGCAACGTCTGGGCGGCCATTCGTCAGAATGTCATGTTCCGCGTAGGTCTTGATTATCTCGCCGAAGAACACTTCGTGGGTCGCAAACTCGATGGTCTGTACTACGCGGCACTCCGCGGATAATGGACATTCGGTTATCATTGGTGCGCTCTTCAGCTCACCGTAGAAAACATCGAAAATCTTCGATTTATCCTGGTCGAATCCGGAAACAACGCTGCAATAATCTGTAGCCTCCAGTAATTTTGTCGATGGTACATTGATGCTGAAGGTCTTGTTCTGAAGTATTCCGCCATTGGTATAGTGCCCTTTGTTGAGCACGACGGCAATGGTCGGGGGCTTGAAATTCGCCATACTGAACCAGACAACAGTGAGGAAATTAGCCTTGTCTTCAACGTTGGCTCCGACAATTATCACAGGCATCGGGTACACCGGTAGCTTTGAACCGACGTTTTCCTTGAGCATTGTATGACCTCCTTGTCGGCATTTTTCTTGATTTTTACCATTATAACCCGTTTCTGCAGAATTGCAAGTAGTGTTTCGGCGGGAATATTGACTTGACTGGAAGATTCGTGTATTATCACATGCCGATCATACATGAAGATAAAGAGATATTTCCTGCTCACAATCGTGTTGCTGCTGCTCCTCGGTAGTGCGTTGACCATTGGGCTGGTGAGTAGTCGAAGGATAATGCTCGATTTGATAAAAGAGCAAGCCCGTTCACTGCTCTCGGTGGTGGCATCAACGCAGGAAAATCTGATCTTTGCCGAAGCCCGACTGGAAGATGAGTTTATTGACAAGCTGATCGGGGTTTGTCATTTCATAGATAGACGGATGCCCGGGGGTGATATTGGAGACCTGCGGGAGAGTTTCGGATTCAACTCGATCGCCGTCTTCAATGCGAAGACCAAGAGGCAGGTCATCGTCGTGGGGACACCGGTTACTGTCCCCGAACGGATCTTTGAACAGGGTGAGCCGATATCGCTGGAGTATTTCGACTACGCAAACAGGAAGCTGATGCGTTTTGTCTATGTATTCGGACAGCGCATCTATCAGATTGAACTGCCGGCCGACGAAATACAGGAATTCAGAGCTGAATTCGGTATCAACAAGATCATGGATATGATCGCGGTTAACCCTATGGTTGTTTACTTGGTTCTGCAGGACAAAAAAGGCATACTCTTTGCCACGCCTAATGTCCAGACGATAAGCAGAATAAGTGATGACCCGGCACTGACCCAGGTAGTGCAAAACAGGGCAGAAACCAGTCGAATAGAAGAATTCAATGAAGTTGATGTACTGGAACTCGTGCGACCGTTTGTCGTCGAAGATGAACTGATCGGGATCTTCAGGATCGGTATTAGTCTGGATAATTACTATCATCATATCCGTAGGACCGAGGGGCAACTGATCATTCTGTTTGTTATCCTTTTCGGCGCTGGCTTCATACTCTTTCTTTTGTTTATGAACTATCAGTCATACGCCAATATCAAGGAGTTGTTCGACCGGACACTCGGTGCGATAGAAGATGGTGTACTACTTATCGACAAGAAGAAGACTGTCACCGGCGCGAACAAGATGTTTTGTAGTATATCATCATTCAGCGAAAAAATGTTAATTGGCAGCAGTTATGACGAGGTTCTTCCCGGCGACCCGTTTGACGTCGATAAGGTGATGAAAGGAAGCAGGAAGGTCTCGGATGAGAAGCTGCTCTTCGAGAAGCACATCCAGTATGACACCTATCCGCTTTCTGACAATAGACAAAGGATTGTTGGTGTTATTACGATTCTGCATGACGTGTCTAAGATCAGGGAATTCGAGAAGGAGAGGGAGGAGGCAGAACGTCTCGTCTTCTTGGGTAATTTAGTTGCGAATTTCGCCCACGAGATAAAGAACCCCCTGAATGGTTTGTCTATCGCGACCCAGAGGTTGGCGCGCGAATTCCCGAGCGTCGATGAGGAGTATACACGAATCACCAAGGGTCTCAAGAAGGAAATAGACGCCCTGAACAGGATCGTGAATGATTTTCTAACGCTGGCCCGACCGAAGATGAGAGAGAAGACCCCTTTCCGTGTTTCATCAGTTCTGGAGAAAGTAAGGGGTTCGATTGAACACGAAATACGCGAATATGATATTACACTTGAATACACCGTAGAGCATGAACTTGAGATCACGGGCAGTGCTGATGATTTTCGAAGAGCACTTCTGAACGTTTTCCTGAACGCGGTTGAGGCCGTCGCCGCAGTAGATGATCGGCCGCGTCAGATCAAGGTAAGCATGGTCGAATCCGGCAAGAGCATTATGTTAACCATTGCCGACAATGGCATTGGCATGGACAGTGAGGAGCGAGCACGGATCTTTAGCCCCTACTTCACTACTAAGAAGAGCGGTACCGGTCTGGGCTTGTATATTGCCCAGAAGATCATCAAGGATCACGGCGGCAGGATTCAGATTGAAAGTCAGAAGGGCAAGGGTACTGCCTTCACGATCACGTTCCCGCGATGATCGATTCAGCTCTAGGAATTTGCTGACCATGTATAAGCGTCACCTGTGGGCTGTTATTCTGCTTCTGTTGTCGGTGCTGTTCTTCTATTTGTTGAACTCCAGACACGGTATGGTACCACCCTTGGGTAAGTTCATGAATCCCTTTGCCGGTTTCTGGACGAACAATACGGCAAGGGATGCGGTGCCGCGTTTCGCCGGAATGAAGAGCCTCAGGGATAGCGTTGTGGTTGTCTGGGATGACCGCAGGGTTCCACATATTTTCGCCCAGAACGCCTATGACTTATGCTTCACCCAAGGCTATGTCACCGCACGCGATCGGCTGTGGCAAATGGAGTTTCAGGTCGCTGTCATCGCGGGGCAGCTCGCAGAGATTGTCGGTGATGAGTTCCTTGAATACGATGTTTTCTTCCGTCGTTGTGGTATCATACATGCTGCGGAGAATGCATTGAGAGAGATCCTTGCGGATCCTGAAACGCGCATCATACTCGAAGCGTATACTGATGGCGTAAATGCCTACATAAGTGAGATTGGTGATCGGGATCTCCCATTGGAATACAAGATATTTGATTACCGACCCAAGCCCTGGACATTCCTGAAGTCGGCTTTGACCGCCGAATTCATGGCCTGGAACCTGACCGCTTTCGACATTCCCGAGTTGCTGCTTACGCGTTCACGTATGGTCTTCGGCGAGGACGCCGTGGACGAGATGTATCCGATCATGCCACCATATAATGACCCCGTGATCCCGATCCGGACACGCTGGCGGTTCCGCCCCCAACCCATTCCGCCCAAACCGGATCCTGATTTTGTGCCTGTGCTGGATGTGCCAGGGTACAGTGATGTGCTCGAAGGTAAGCCCGGGAGTAACAATTGGGCAGTCGCGCCGCGCAAGACCATCAATGGCCATGCAATATTGTGCAATGACCTTCATTTGCCTCTGTATATGCCATCAATGTGGTATGAGATACAACTCGTCATGCCCGGCATGAATGTATACGGTGCTTCCTTGCCCGGTGCGCCTTTAGTTACCTTGGGTTTCAACGAATACGTGGCATGGGGTGTTACCAACGCGATGGCCGATGTGATCGATTGGTACGATATTGAATTCAGGGACGAAACAAGATCGTTCTATCTGCATGAAGGTCAATGGTTGCCGACGAGGAAACGAATTGAGGAGATCAAAGTCCGGGGCAGAAAGACAGTCATCGATACTGTAGTGTATACACACCATGGTCCGGTCGTTTGCGCCCGCGATAAAAAACCCTATGATGCCCGGATCCCCAAGGGTGCGGCCATGCGCTGGGTAGGCCATGATGCTTCCAACGAACTCACGGTCTTCTTGAAGCTCAACCAGGCTCATAACTACGATGAGGGCCGCGAGGCGATAGCATCCCATGACTGTCCAGCGCTGAATTTTGTGTTTGCTGACAAAACGGGCGACATCGCGATCTGGCATGCTGGCAAACTACCCATACGCTGGCCTGGCCAGGGAAGATATGTCAATGATGGACGGAGCAAACAACATGAATGGCATGGTTGGATACCGCGAGAACACCTGCCGCACGTTCATAATCCCGACCGTGGATACGTGAGTTCTGCCAATCAGTATCCGGTTGACGAAAAATATCCTTATTATCTTTCAGGCAGTCATTGGTGTTTTGACCGGGCCAACCGGATCAATGAACGCTTGAGCGAGATGGAGAACATAACAGCCGACAGTCTCATCGATTTACAGAACGATGTTATGGACATAGTTGCCCGGAAGATACTCCCGTTTCTCCTCGCCAGCATGGATAAGGATAAGCTCTTCCTACAGGAGCGCAGGAGCTATGAAGAACTGGAAGCCTGGGATTACAGATTCGATGTTGACCTGATTGCACCGACGATCTTTACTTACTGGTGGGAGGAAATTTCAGACATGGTATGGAAGGATGAGATGGAAGAGTTTGGTGATGGTTTCGTGCCGCCGCGCTATGATGCGACGGTTTCCCTTATATTGGAGAGGCCTCAAAGCCCCTTCTTCAAGACCGACAGCAAGCAGGGTCGGGGAGCGCTCAAGGAGATCATCAGCAAGGCGTTCCACAGGGCGAGCAGCAGATTGTTCGAAGATCTCGGCAGTTTTGGCGATGACTGGAAATGGGGCAGAGTTCGGAAGACCGACATTGTGCATCTTGCCCAGATCCCTGGTCTGGGCAGGAGGAACCTGAGCAAGCCAGGTAATGCGCATACGATAAATGTAAACTATTCGATACCCTTTGGACGGGCTTGGCGAATGATCGTGTCGTTAGGCCCTGTAACTAAGGGTTGGGGTGTATATCCGGGTGGCCAGTCTGGTAATCCCGGATCACGTTTCTATGATTGCTTCGTACAAGACTATCTGGATGACAACGTATATGAGTTCTTATTCCTGGACAAAATGGAAGCAGAGCACAAGAGCATTGTGGGCAGGACCGTACTCAGGAGGTTACGGTGATGCTTGATGCTGTTCTATGTCTGGTCATCATTTTGTTGATGCAGCTCATCGTGCCGTTTTGGTGGTGGGTCATGGTTGTACCCTTTTTCTTTGGTGTACTACGGGCAAGATCAGGACGTGATGCTTTTTTGCTCGGTGCACTGAGCGGCGGTGTTCTGTGGATGGCAGCCAGCTTATTCCTTTACCTTACCGGCAGCCGGATAATCGCCGGTCGCGTTGCGGCCATGATGGGTCTCGGGTTTTCGCCCCTGCTTATTATCCTGACCGCACTCATTGCCGCCATATCGAGCGGCATCGCGGCAAGTTCAGGTTTCGCAGTTAGACGAGTAATCCCGGGATTAAACCGTGGTATTGACTGACTACTATGGACAAAGACTCCATGGTAGCAGGTTGAAGCGGTGCTACGAGATCGCACCGCCACGTATCCGCAAATATCTAGACGCAGAGGTGCAGTATGCTCTTAGGAGAACACCACGGCAAGGCCGGATACTCGAATTGGGGTGCGGCTATGGACGGTTTTTAAAGTACCTGGCAAAGATATCGCAGACAGTTGTCGGTATTGATATTTCATTGTCTAGCCTGGGACTTGCGCGGCAATTATCAGAAGAGTTTCCCGCGTGCTATGTAGCAGCGATGAATGCCGTGGGACTGGGGTTCAGAGACAATACGTTTGACCGTGTAGTATGCATTCAGAATGGCATCTCGGCCTTTCATGTGGATCAAAGAGCACTCATCGAAGAAAGCATACGTGTGACCAAAGACGGAGGTCTCGTCCTGTTTTCCAGCTATTCGGACAAGATCTGGCCGGCCCGTCTTCATTGGTTCGAGTTGCAGGCAGAAGCCGGATTGATTGGCGAGATCGACAGGGAACAGACGCGGGACGGTGTCATTGTTTGCAGGGACGGGTTCAAAGCAAGCACGATCAGTGCCGAGTGTTTTCGGGAATTGACCGCTGACCTGCAAGTCAACATAAATCTCGAAGAAATCGATGATTCCAGTGTTTTTTGCGTATTGACCGTACGGAAAGATACCTAAATAGGAATCTCGGCTTTGATCATTGACAGTAATCAGATATTCGGTATAATGCCGTTGTAATATTCCTTCGTGTCTGGTAGACCTTGTTGCTCCCTTCTTACAGCCCGATATTTAAGTGAACAAGACCTACTGACAGATTATCAATGAAAAATAACTGTCTATGAATACAACGATGACATTACTCATAGCCCTGGGACTTGCCCTCGATGCCTTTTCCGTCGCGGTTGTCGGCGGTGTCACAACGGGTAGAACGAGATTAAGGGATGCCTTTCGGATTGCTGTTTTCTTTGGCCTTTTTCAGGCGGTTATGCCTTTGATCGGCTGGCAGGCCGGTGGATTCTTGTCAGATTTCATAACCGGAGTAGATCATTGGATTGCATTCGTACTGTTGTGCCTGATCGGATCACATATGATTCTCGAATCGATTAAGCCAGCCTCTAAGGCGAAGTCATTCAATCTAACCAATATTCGGATACTTTTCTTGCTGTCGATCGCCACGAGCATTGATGCCCTTGCGGTCGGTATTAGTATGGCGTTTGTGGAATTAACGATCGTCCGCACTGTCCTCGTTATCGGAGGGGTGACTTTTGTTCTTTCCTTTGTTGGGTATTATATCGGGCGCAAAATAGGCATGGTGTTCGGCAATAATATCAGGATACTGGGTGGCGTGATCCTCATCGGAATTGGCCTGAGGATTCTCATTGAGCACCTGAGATGACATAATGCATGGTGAGGGAATCCCGTAAATGGTAAAGAGGGTACTACTCAAGAAACCACTCATCATGATCTACGGTATTGCCGGCATAGGCATGCTGGGCCATATCCTTGTTCAACCGATACTGCCCATCTTCGCTCGCCGTCTCGGGGCATCCGGTCTTGAGGTTGGTTTGCTTACATCTGGGTTCATGCTTGCCCGGGCGTTCACTTCGTTCTTCGTTGGTCGCCACATTGACCTGAGTGGGCGCAGGGCGTCAATGATAAGAATGGGTTTACTGATACTCTTCTCCCTCACGTTGATGTATTTCTGGGCGGGCAATCTATTCGTCATCATATTGCTGAGGTTCGGACAGGGTCTATGTTCGGGTTTGATCTGGCCCGTAGCACAAACAATGGTCGCAGAGAACGCTGATGCGGGCTATAGGACGCGCGCTCTTTCACTTTACCAGATTACGGGTCGGATCGGAGCGCTGTTGAGCCGTCTATTCCTGAGTATGGGGTTGCTCTTTGCGGCTAGTATCGGTCTTGATGAAATAGGATCGTTCCGCGTGATTTTCCTTCTCGCTGGTGCCATCATATTCATAGGGTTTATCGAATCTCTTCTTTTGCCGCGTCGGAAAAAAGAACGGACACGTTCACGTCCCCAGCAAAGACCGTACGCACTCTTCGTCCTTGGTTTTGCCTTTGGCGCGCTGCTGGCGTTGACACCGATATCACTCGTTTACCTGAATGAGCAGTACGGTATTTCTCCGTTGGGCCTTGCCGTAATGCTTTTGGTCCTCGATGTGATCACCATGTTCGTCATGTATCTGGCTTCTCACCTAACTGATATTATCGGTTTTAGAAGAGCCCTAATGATCATTTCGATCCCCTGTTTCCTGGGCGCGGTGTTTCTTCCCTTTGCTCCAACGCTCGTGGTTTTCGTGGCCTTGTATTTCGTAATGCGTACTGCGATCAGCTCGTTTCTTCCGATCTCCCGGTCCCACGCGACGAACACGAATGTCGGTATAGGATCCAATATCGGCACACTAAACATGATGACAAATCTGGGTGCGGTCGTTGGTCCACTCGTCGGCGGGATTTTATACGATGCGATGTCGGGCGGCATGAAAATCAGTGGTTATACGGTGGTAGCACTGTTCCTTTTACCTCTGCTTATCATTCAACTGAGAAAGAACGGACCAATGGCGCGGTAATGCGCTTCAATGGTGAATCGCAAGTTAGTATACGTCGGTAAGTTGAGTCAAATATCCACATGACTAATACTTCATTGACTTGGCCATTTTTCCGAATAGAATAGGATGAAAAAGGAGTTGTATGATCGGGAAGAGAGAAGCAAGAAAGATCGTAAATTTCGTGACGAAGCAATCAAGGGCAGATCAAACCGAGGTGTCGTTGGTTAATCATGATCAAGCTCTGACGCGATTCGCCAACAATTATATTCACCAGAACGTCAGTGAATCGGACAGTAGCGTAGCGATCCGGGTCGCTTTCGGTAAAAAGATAGGTACTGCTTCGACCAATTCGCTCGACTTGAAAAAAATAAAGGATACGCTAGCCTGGGCCGAGAAGATTGCGCAATTCCAGAAGGAGAATGAGGATTTTGTATCATTCCCCAAGGCCAAGCAATCCGATTACAAGCCCATGAAAACCTACAATACCAAGACGGTGGAGTTCTCGGCAATGGATAGGGCACAGGCGGTTAAAGGGATCATTAAGGTCGCCAAAGAGGATACACTCAATTCCTTTGGTTCTGTTTCCAACGGCGTTGCCGAGATTTGCATTGGCAATTCCCTCGGCGTTTTTGCCTATGCTTTGGCGGGGGATCTCTTCTGCAATATCGTCATGTCGAGCGGGAATTCAACGGGCTATGCTCAGGCAGGCACACGTAACGTGAACACGGTCGATTTTGAAGAACTGGCACGCTCTGCGGCACAGAAGGCGATCATGTCAGAAAATCCAGCGGATGTCATGCCAGGTAAGTACATGGCGATATTCGAACCCTTGGCCGCATCCGAATTTCTCGATTACCTGGCGTACTATGCTTTCAACGGCAAGATGTTTCACGAGGGACGTTCGTTCTTGAGCGATAAACTCGGTTCGAAGGTCGTGGATCAGCGCATTACGCTCGTCGACGCCCCCTTTTCCAAGCGAGGATTTTCATTCCCTTTTGATTTTGAAGGTGTGCCCAAGAAAAGGCTTGTGCTGATCAACAAGGGTATTGCCAAGAATGTTGTGTATGATTCTTTGACTGCCCTCAAACGGAAGAAGAAATCAACTGGGCATGGACTCGGTGGTCCCAATCCATTCGGCCCGGTACCCCTGAATCTGGTGATGAAGCCGGGAACCGAGACCGTCGACGAAATGATAAGTAAGACGAAACGCGGCATACTGGTCACCCGGTTCCACTACACCAATGTCATTGATCCCCATAAACTCACCTTTACCGGGATGACCAGGGATGGCACCTTTTTGATCGAAAATGGAAAGATCAGTAAGGGTTTGAAGAACCTGAGATTCACCGAAAATATCATCGATGTACTGAACCGCGTTGAAGCGCTATCCAAGGGTTCGGTGCTGGTTGCCTCAGACCCTGGTTATGGTTCGCGTTTTGCAACGGGGACAGAAGTACCGGCGATCAAGGTGCGTGATTTCACGTTTACCAGCGCGACTGAATTCTAAAGATCAACCAGTGATAAACAAGGACAGGATTCTTGGTTGACTACTTCAAGCTGCTGAGACCTAGACAGTGGCTTAAGAATGTATTCATCTTTGCTGGGTTAATATTCAGCCGCCAATTCGTTAATCTGGATAGTGTCCAGAGCAGTGTTTTTGCGTTCGTTGTCTTCTCTATTCTGAGTAGCAGCGGCTATATCATTAACGACATCCTGGATTTTCAGGAGGACAAGGCACATCCTGTTAAATCAAAAAGACCGATTGCTGCGGGCAAGGTACAGAGGGGAAGTGCAGCTTTGCTCGCAGCCATTTTGCTGATCCTCTCGCTGATCGGAGCATACCTGTTAGGCAACAACTTCCTCTACATCTGTCTGGTATATGCTCTATTGATGGTCTCCTATTCGCTCGGCATCAAGAATATCGTGATACTCGACGTGCTTTGCGTCGCCATGGGCTACGTGCTAAGGGCGATCGCGGGCGCCGTCGTCATTTCGGTTGAGATCTCGTCCTGGCTGCTCTTGTGCACCTTGCTTATCGCATTATTTCTAGCCATCTCAAAGCGCCGTACGGAAATCGTATTGCTCGGTGAGATAGCTACAAAGCACAGGAAGATATTGTCGCAATATTCTCTGGGGTTGCTGAATCAGATGATCGCCATTGTTACTGCGACCTGTATAGTTGCGTACTGCCTATATACCTTAGCCCCGGAAACCGTTGGCAAGTTCGGTACCAGAAACCTGATATTCACGATCCCGTTTGTCATCTATGGGATATTCAGATATTTGTATATAACCTTTCAACGGGTCGAAACCGACATACCAGAGAGGGTATTACTGAGGGATTTACCCCTGCAGCTTTGTTTATTTGGTTGGATTGTGTCTTGCGTTTTGATCCTTGCTTCGGCTCCTTAACGAACCGAGATTCAAGGTGTGCTCGCGCGCCTGATCACGACAACCTTCTGTTTTACTTCATCGTTTTCAGTCCGGCCGACCAAGAAGTATATCCCGTCAGCCACTGCTCGGTCCAGTTCATCTTCCAGCTGCCAGGCCATGTCATGCGGTGGGCTATTGAAATTTCTTACCAACCGGCCCAACATGTCATAGACCTCCACTGAGGAAAAGTTCAGTGATTCGTCAAACTGGATACGTACAGATGTACCGCTGGGGTTAGGGCTTACCCGGATTTTTTTTTGCGAGCCAGGCACCGGCGTTTCTCTTGCCATGCTGATCAGGTTAGTATTGAGTTCGGTCATCTGCCCGGCCAAAACTTCTACGCCTTGATAGGATTCTGTGACATATCCGCGCTTGCGTATTTCAACATCGTACAACCCAGGTTTTAGTATTCTGCAGAAGCGTCCGTATGCAGGATCGGCTCGACGCGGGGGCAGGTTTGGGTCATAATAGCCCTGGATGATGACTTCGGCGTTTAGCGGTTGTCCGGTTAGTGAATCATAGACACAGCCGGTTACGCCGCTTTGGGAAGCTCTTTCCAGCAGGTAGTAGGCGCCAGGGAGGTTTCTCTGACAGATGTCGTCGACCATCGACCCTGGTTGAATACAGGTAGTGCTGACTTCGAGGCAAAATGTGAATATGCCGCACACGCCGTAGAGCCAGTTGCGCGCCCGGCCGTCAAGACCCTGCCCAGGCAGTGCATTGTAGTGACCATTACCCTGGTCATTTATGATGCGGTTGGAAATGGAGTCGGCAACCGCGCGTATGAAAGGGTAGTCTGGCGAATAGCCGCTGCTCGAGGACCATGGATAATAGACGACCTCAGTCAGACCGTAACGTGCCGAATGGTACGTGTTGCAGAAGAGAAAATTCTGCGCATATGCCAGATCCCTGATGGCCCTTACTTCAGGTTCCGAGAATGAATATGGACCGCGGTAGAACTCTGTACTGGGATCAGTGCTGCCGCCTTCGGTAAAGTAGAAATCATAATTCCGGTTGAGGTCGACGCCATCATAATCCAGATCAAAGAAGCCATTGTTGTTATTGTCGCGCTTATTCTTGCGCCAGATCGTGTCGAGGTGGGTCATGACGACATTATGCCCTTCAGGGTTCATCAGTGGTACAAACCAGATCTCGCGGTTATCTATCCAGTAGGTGCGTGCCGAATCGATTCCGTAATTACTGAGCAGATCCTCGATCATATACATGCAGATCTCGATGCCGAGGATTTCCTCTGCGTGATGGCATCCGATGTACAGTATTGCGGGCTCATCCTCATCAATCTGAACGTTGTCCGATATCTTCAGGGCAAACAGGGGTAGTGTGTCCACGCAGGAATAACCAATAGTATCAAGCTGTGTTATTTCGGTATACTGCGTCGCAATGGAGTCGAGTTCGTAGGCTACTTCATCAAAGGTGTGGTAGCGTGGGTCGAGCGTCAGCAAAAAGAGCAGCAGGATCATTTGAGCAGAATCACCTTTGTCCTGTGTTGATCACCAGCAACGTCGAGGTTGACAAAATAGACACCCCCGGCTACACGTCGACCATGATCATCTGTACCATCCCACAAAAAACTTGATTCATGATTCATGATACTCGATTCAGGATAAAAAGATTTTACCAGCCGACCAGTGACGTCGTAAATGCCGAGTGAAATATCATGCAGCTCGTTTCCGGTAACCGGGATCATACATTTGATGTTGACCGTGTTTACAAAGGGATTTGGATTCACGGCGAGACTGATCGTTCGGAATGCATTTGATTTCAGTTCCTTGACACCGGGGGAACCAAAGATATAAAAAGTGAAATAATCGGATTTTTGGTATGCCCCGCTATTGGCATCTATGTGAAGGGCAAACCCGATTGTCGTATCTGAGGGCGTGGCGCTGATTTGCACAACGAATGGTGAACTGGAGTTGCTGGCGTTCGTGCCGGCTGGAATCTCACCGAAAATGGCAGTGCCCTGGATGACGTTGGCATCGGGGTCATCGGTCTGCAGGGTGCCGTTAACGCTATAGGCAGTTGAGTTGCCACCGTTCTCGATGGTAGCGTAGATATCGATTGTTTCACCGGGTTCGATCTGTCCGTTGTTGTTACCGCCAACTGAATCGTCAAACGTGAAGTAAGTCGTGTACAGCCATATGCCGGCAGGTGCTTTTGTCGTCGCGAGTATCGCACGACCGTTGGTCAACGGTGCGGCGGACTGATGGTAATTTCCTTCGTAGACATACTGCAATCCCGTTGTCTGTGTGTGATCTTCGATGCCCACGGTGTTGCTTTCCGCGCTCATCACCGTGTCATAAAGGAACAGGATTTCACCGTCACCGGTCGGCGTATTGTAGTAGCTGGGATCGAGCAGCTGCATCTGGAACGTTTCTCTTTGACTCGTATTGTCGATGTGTCCGACACTGCGGAATTCCACTATCCAACGATGGTTTGCCGTATCACTAGCATAGTAAATGTCCCCGGTGCCGGTTGGTGCGGGTCTGGGATCCAAGTCATCCCAGAACGGTGCAATCAGCCTTCTCGGTCCGCTTGAAGACGGAATGGGTTCGTTCGCCCCGAACCGGTAAGTGCTAGCACCCATTTCCATGAAGCCATTTGAACATATACCGACCGCATTATAGTTCAGTCCATAGAATGGAAAATTGAAGGGTATCCCGTATGTTACCGTGTCTGCATCTTCATCGGTTATTTCACTGACCAGTGTCATCGAGCCGTAGTACCAGTCAAAGGTAGGTGCGTATCCAGTTAGCGTGTCGGTATCATCATACATATAGTAGCCGTACTGATCAGGGCCGGTGCCAGGGCCAACACTGGTGTTATATACGGTGATCGAAAAACCATCAAGCCATGTATTATCTGCAGAATCTGAAAGGAACACTTCGAAATCGATATCATGACTGTCCGGGCATGTAGGGGCGATGGCGAAGACAAACGGGCTGACGTTCTGTGCAGAATCCTGCGGTTGGATAAAGCCGTAATACGCAGTACTATCAATGACCGACACCAATTGATCGTTGGCGCGTAGTATCGCTTCAACATTAGATGCCGCAGCCAGACCGAGGTTTTCTACTGTTACACTCAATAGTATTGTTTCGCCGCTCTCGGCCACGCCATTGTCATTGCCCAGTGAATCGTTCACTGTATGACTGGAATATCCCAGATAGGGGTTGTCGTCAACAATGCTGACCAACGCTTCGTAGGGTAACAGGTTACGCCCGGTTACAGTGATGTCCATTTGGCCCGGATGCAGATTGTCCAGGGGAAGGACGACCTCACCGTCGCTATTCGTATAGCCATACACGTATATAGCCGTATCGAGCACTGCGCACACCTGTGCGGAATCGACGCCACTGCCGTAAAGGGTAACCGTGACCAAGATCGAGTCGTCGGTTGCAGCAATCGATGGCACATGCGTCACATTAATAGGAGCGGGCGTGTCGGTCCAGATGTTCATTTCCGGGTCGCCGAGCGTGGCAAAACCGCGATACTCACTGGTGTTGCCATACAGATTATAGACATTCAGCCTGCCTGTTTCGCATGCCTCACCGAATGTTTTCTTTCTTTCGACGAATACACCGTTGAAAAACCCTTTCGCGGTCGCGCTTCTCAGATGTGCACCCCCAGAAAGTGTTGTAGTCGTGGCAAAATATCCAACTCCACCGCGTGGGTTCGTTGGTGACCCAGTTAAGAGCCACCTTTCTGCCTCAGCCGGGGTGGACCCTGTACCAATGGTGCGGCAGGTGATCGAAAGAACGATCGGCAGCTTTTCACCGTTCGCCGTAAGATCGGGGTTGACACCGAATGGCGACCACCAGTTGCCAACACCCTGACCCCGGAACATTACAAATGCACGGCCGTTATTGACCGACTGAATGATGTCGTTTGCATTATTCCCGGCAGCTCGTGACAGAGTGTCGATAATGTTGTATCCATTAGCCAGCATAAGATTCTTGGCGTGGTTTGCATCGCTCCAGTAAATCGAATCATCATACTGGTCATAGTCTTCTCTAACGATCAGGCATGCGTTGGTCATCCAGAGTGAATCCATCATGTGAGGGTTTCTCTCATAGAGTAGTATTTTATTAACTACTGTCTGCGCCTCGGTATTGTTGTGTACGGTTAGTCGACCGGCCAGTACATCATTGAAGAGATCGCCGGTCATTTCCATATAGTAATTGTCCGAATATGACTGACCCCAGGGTAGAAGATTCGGTGCACCGACGAGAAGCACGAATTCCGGAGGTATTTGCCATGTGTTGTATGCAGTTTGTATGTAGCTCTTGATCTGGCTTGAAGATGAACCAATTTGGGATAAGGTTACGACCTTGGTTCTCATGCCCTTTTTGTGTTTCCACTGGGCTAAGGGTTGTATGTCGTTGACGAAATTGTCATGCGTTATTATCAGGTACTTTGCCCCTATTTCCTGGGCATTTGTTACCAAAAATAGTACTAACGTTAAGAACACGAACTTCCTCATAGCCTGCTCCTTTGTCTATTTGATTTCTAGACTGATTAACCATTATTATATACTTAATTCCCGTACAGTCAATAGACGGGAGAAGAGTATGAATGGTTATGGTATTAGTGAAGGAGGATTGTCTTTACGACTCTTTCAAGGCCCTTAGCCTGGAACCTCACGAAATACACGCCCTGTGCCACATTGCGTCCTGAATCATCCATACCGTCCCACTTCACTGATGACGGATAACCGATGACGGATAACTGATCTGAAAAGTCCCTGATCATGCGGCCAGATACATCATAGATTCTCAATTCTGGTTGCTGGTATTCAGATGCTCTGCCTGCTGATCCGCTGATGTTCTGATAGGCTGCTTCAGGTATCTCATACCTGATACTTGTAGTCTGCGTGAAGGGATTCGGGTGACAGGTGAGGATGATAGTAGGCGCAATTCCATACTCCTGGGCCTTGGTGATGCCGGTAGGGGGGATGGCGAAGTAGTCCATTATTGAATCGACGAGGGCGAGTCTGGTTGAGGGGGCGAGCGAATCGGCCAGGCCTGCGAGTTCAAATGACAGACCGACCGTTTGATGATTAGCGGCTACGCCGCAGCCATAGTTGCTGCTACTCTTCTTGAACATGAGCTGTGATCCGCCAGCCGAATCGATGTAATCGATCAGCGTAGCTTCACCCGTATACTGGAATTCCATGCTTTGAGTGAAGGTGCCATTGATACCGCTGACTCCCTGAAACATACCAATCGAGTTATACTGGCAACTGATACCGAAGAGTGGGCCGAAATCATAACCATTGGATACCAGCGGATCGTACCAGACATCCCCACCTTCCAAGTACACATGTCCTGTTTGTGACGAAATGTAATCGGCAATCTCTTGTGCTGCCTGACTTGTATCCATTATTACATATTTGTCTGGGTATACGCCAGCGCACACAAAAAGTGAATGGTACAAGGATGTAAGTCCATATGGAAAAGTAGTGCTGTATTCCCCAGAGTAATCTAATGAATCCAGGATCGATTTTATGATAGGCCCACTTGATTGATTTAAATCGGCATCCCAGAGTAGGTAGTCTTTCTTGCCCACGTAAACTGTGAAGTAACATGTGTCCACGTACACACCTGAAGTCATCTCAAGACCGAGTCCGACTGGATGGCAGACTGGTGTTTGTGGGTGAGTGGTTATCACGAACGGGCTCGATTGATTGCTGGCTATACCGCTATCCTGTTGTATCGTTCCAAAATTCGAGAGCGAGTCTATGATATGGAAACATGTATCGATCGTGAATATCTTCCCGACTGTGTTTGCAGCCTGGTATGAACCTATATTTTGCAGCTCTACTATGAGCATATTCGTATCACCGGGTGGTGTTGATATTGAATGCGGG
>JASFEK010000015.1:0-18234 GCA_050124875.1 Caldifarciminota bacterium
ACCCTAAGGCTTCCTCAATTCGAACTATACGAGGAAGGGAGCCAAATACGGCGATCATCTAAATCAGTTTCCAGCAATATCGTCGAAGGTTTTTCCCTACGGCATTATAAGAACCTATACCTACGTTATCTCTCTCTATCCTATGCTTCATCTCAAGAAACAATTGAGCATTTAGATTATTTATTCGAAACTGGGTCACTTAATAATGAGGAGCTGTACCAGAAATTACACAGTGAGTATGATACCCTTTGTGGTATGCTCTTCAACTTGATCCAGTCTGTTCACGAAAAACATGAAACAAAGATATTTGGCAGAAAAACTGGTAACTGATAAGCCATCTTCATCTGTCATCTGGTATCGGTCATCAGTTATCGGCAACGAAAGGAGCAAAAATGCCTTCATTATCGAAAATGAATGCTTCAGCAGCAACATTAACAAAGAATAGAACCGAAGATTCGATCGTACCGCTGAGCGGGATGTGTGTGACCTGTGTTGAAGGTTGTATTGGAATGTGTGAAATAGGCAAATCAGCGTACCGCGGCCACGAGGTCATATACCCTCAACCATTCGGTATCCTCACCGCGGCGTCCGAAAAGAACTATCCAGTTGACTATTCTCATTTCAATATCATGGGTACGGCAGTGGGAGCCATCGGCATCGATGCGGATCCAGACAAGGCAATCTTCCCAAATGTCGATATCGGACAGACCCTAGGTGCCGATAACGGCATAAAGCTCAAATTCCCGATGGTCGTTCCTGGCCTAGGTTCAACGAACATCGCCAAGAACAACTGGGAAGGATTGGCCATCGGTACTGCCCTATCTGGCGCCATGCTGACGATCGGTGAGAATGTCGTAGCCATGGACATGCAGAGTGAGATCAAGAACGGAAAGATACTCAAGGCTCCTGATCTCGAACAGCGCGTCAAGCTCTACAAAGACTGGCAGAGGGATGGCTGCGGCATGATCATCGTCCAGGCGAACGTCGAAGACACAAGACTCGGCGTGCAGGAATTCGCCATCCAGAAGCTCGGCGTTGAAACCGCCGAGTTGAAATGGGGACAGGGTGCCAAGGATATCGGTGGCGAGGTCAAGATAAAGGACCTGAAGAAAGCACAAGCACTGAGAAAACGCGGCTACGTCGTCTTGCCAGACCCGCTCGATCCCGACGTCATCCAGGCATTCGAGCACAAGACATTCACTGAATTCGAACGCCACTCGCGCATCGGCATGGTCGAGGAAGAATCATTCATGAAGCGCGTTGAGGAACTGCGCAAGGCGGGAGCCAAATACATATTCTTAAAGACGGGTGCCTACCGTCCGGCTGACCTGGCCCGCGCCGTGAAGTACTCTTCCAAGGCCAAGATCGACCTGTTGACCATTGACGGTGCTGGCGGAGGCACCGGCATGAGCCCGTGGCACATGATGAACGAGTGGGGTATGCCGCCCGTTGAGATACACTCACTCGCCTACTTCTACACCGACAAACTCGCCAAGAAGGGTGAATATGTTGCACCACTTGCCTTTGCCGGCGGCATCGCCTTTGAGGACCAGATATTCAAAGCACTGGCCTTGGGTGCACCGTACTCAAGGATCGTCGGTATGGCCCGTGGTCCACTGTGCGCGGCCATGGTTGGCAAGACCATCGGTAAGAAAATCGACGAAGACGAGATCCCTGTATTCGTTGAGCGTTTCGGTAATAAGAAGGAAGAAATATTCGTCACCGCCTCTAAGCTGAAGAAGGAAATGGGTAAGGATTTCGACCGAGTACCGACTGGTGCCCTGGGCGTCTTCACCTACGTAGAGCGCATGGCCCAAGGATTGAGACAGCTCATGACCGGTAATCGCAAGTTTGCCTTGAAATACATCTCACGTGATGACATCGCGTCATTAACCAAGGACGCCGCTAATATCTCGGGTATCCCCTATGTG
The DNA here is from genome assembly GCA_050124875.1 of Caldifarciminota bacterium. Taxonomy (GTDB): domain Bacteria; phylum Hydrothermota; class Tepidihabitantia; order SM23-42; family SM23-42; genus SM23-42. The sequence goes on from JASFEK010000015.1 coordinate 1,932, forward strand.
ATGGATGTAGACAAAGATGAGGTTGAGAAAATACTAAACGGATGAATCAATACTGATGACGGACAACTGTTAACGGATAACAGATACTGAAGGGCAGATTACGGATCGTGGTTATCTGTTATCTGTCATCAGGTATCGGGGTTCAATCAACCTGGGTTTTTTCCTGTACCATATTCTTGAATATCTTTGAAGGACGGAAGAATGGTACATATCGGTCAGCAAGTGTATAGACTTTACCGCTCTTTGGTGCTCTGGCACTCCTGCCCGGCCGTTTCCTGAGTTCGAAAGTACCAAACCTTCGCAACTCAACTCTCTTGTTCTGAACCAGGATCTCAAATAGCGTATCTAAGAATGTGTCAATCAGCTTCTCGATATCAGTCTTAGTATACGCCGGGCCTATTTTCTCGGCGATTTTTTCGATCAAAAATTCCCTTCGCATCATTCCTCCTTGCTATACTGCTATGCTTTCGTGCGCATGTCTTACTCGTTCCTTGAGCAAAAAACAACACAAATGTTATGTAATATCGTATTATATCCAAATAGCCACCCATGTCAACGCCCATGTTACGGCATGACCATTACCCGATCATCCAGCATCCATGGGTGTGTAACAGCAATCGGCCGCTATACCCCCATCTGTTTCTTACGCCGCTTGGCCTTGCGCCGTTTCTCCCACTCCCTCCGGTCGGCCTCAGAAACCTTACCCTCCTCGATGAGCTTACGGAATTGCTTCTCAGTCAAAAGCTTACGCCTCACCTTCTTGCGACGCTCACTTGCCTTTCTCTTTTCTGCCATCTCAAACCTCCTTTTCCATTCTATACAAAGGACATACTTTGTCAACAAATTAAGCACTTTTTCCTTGACTTTAAGGCAAAACTAAATATCATTTTATTTATAAAGGAGGCTGATACGTGGCATTCAACATATTGTCGTTATTCCGCAGTCTGAAAGGCCAATTTTTGAGCGACATTGCGATCGACCTGGGAACTCGCACCACATTGATATACATCAACAGCCGCGGGATCGTCCTTGATGAGCCAACCGTTGTTGCCATCGACACAAAAACAAAGAAATGTCTGGCAATTGGTGACGAGGCAAAACAGATGCTCGGACGAACCCCTAACGAGATCAAGGCAATAAGACCGATGAAGGATGGTGTCATCGCCGACTTTGAAATGGTTGAACTTTTGCTTCGTATTTTCATTGAAAAAGTCCAAAAGAAGCGCCTGCTGACGCGCCCACGCGTTCTCATTTGTGTTCCCTCGGGCATTACCGAAGTGGAGAAAAGGGCAGTACGTGATTCTGCCGAAGCCGCTGGCGCACGCGAGGTTTTCCTGGTTCCCGAACCGATATCGGCGGCCATCGGCATTGGCCTACCCGTACACTCGCCCACTGGCAATATGATTGTCGATATAGGTGGCGGGACAACCGAAATCGCGGTCATCGCCTTATCCGGGATCGTGACGAATAGTTCTATCCGTATCGCGGGCGACGAAATGGATGATGCTATTGTTCAGTACATAAAGAAGAATTATAATCTAATAATCGGCGAACAAACCGCCGAAAATATCAAGATCACTATTGGCAATGCCTTCCCCACGGTCGAAGAGAAAGCACTCGAGGTCAAGGGACGGGATCTGGTTTCAGGTATTCCCAAGACGGTGAAACTCACCAGTCATGAAGTACGTGAATCAATCCAGGAACCCCTATCCATGATCTCCGAGACCATACGTCTCACACTCGAGAAAACACCTCCTGAATTAGCAGCGGATATAGTAAACAACGGCATATACATGGCCGGTGGCGGTTCACTCTTGAGAGGCGTGGACACGTTAGTCAGAGAAGAAACTAATCTACCGGTAACGATTGCCGATGAACCCAATAAAGTAGTGGTCATAGGAGCAGGCAAGATACTTGAGGACCTGAACCGATACGAAAAAGTCATCTATACCATGAAGAGAGCATAGTTGCGCCGTCAGCAGATAACACTCTTCCTTTTCTTTTTCACCATATCGGCAATCCCCCTCTTTCTGAACAGACAAGCAAATCTGGTTCTGAGCAGGGATCTATCATCTGTCCTTCTTTATCCAATCAGGCTTACATCCAAGCTAATTGAATACCTCAATATATCGAGCACACGCATAGAAAAGCTTGAGAAGCTTGTTAACAAACTCGCCCTCGAGAATGTAGAATTGCGTGATATTCAAGGTCTTGACACCACCCAACTGGTCACCAATCACCTACAACTACTCAAGGCATCGGTGATCGGCCGTGATCCCCAGAACATAAACGGCTATTTGCATATTGACAAGGGTACAAAACACGGGGTAGCGAAGAATCAACCAGTCGTATCGGCCGACGGTTTCGTCGGCAAGATCAAGAACGCGGGACCCGCTACTAGCATTGTCGAGACGATCGAGAACCGGGGCTTCGCCGTCAGCGCGGTTGACATTCACACCGGCATTCATGGTGTAGTGAAGAGTCAGACAACGTTGCTCTTTGATTATGTGCGGCACACTGATTCGATCGGGATCGGTGATTCCCTGGTCACTTCGGGCATGAGTGAAGTGTTTCCAAAAGGCCTGCTCATTGGCACCGTACACCGCGTTTCTGAATCCAACGACCTCTTTTTCAGGAACGTCTACGTCAAACCGGCAGCGCAGATCAACCGACTCGTGTCAATATACATTATCCTGGGCGACGAAGACATCCCCGCAGGGATCGAGTGATGTTTCGCTACCTCGTCTATATCATCGCGCTATACGTGGCACTTACGCTCAACGCCTTCGTGGATGTCTTGACGATCATTATCTTCTTCATCATCATGAAGGAAGACGCACGCGTTGCACTCGTTTTCTCTTTTCTCACCGGGCTCCTTGTCGACCTCTATACGCCGGTCCAGCTTGGTGTCAACACACTCCTTCTTCTGATTCTAACCCAGACCCTGCTCTTCCTGAAGAAATTCCTGGTTGTTAATCCCCTCACGAACTTTGCCACGTTCCTCGTCTTCTATCTCATCAAAACAGCACTCGCCAATATCCTTGTCTCAGCTCCGATCAACACATTGTACATCGTATACACGATCGTTGCCTTCTTCCCGGTCACGATCATTTTGAACAGAATAAATTTCCGCATATGGATGAGAGTATAACCAAATTCAAGATCATCCGTAACACAATACTTATCCTGGCCGCCGTAGTCGTCATCTGGAGCATCAAGCTTCAAGTGTTCGAAGGCCGGAAATACTCGCGCCTTTCTGAAGCGAATCGGATCAGACAGAAGTACACGGCTGCGTCGCGTGGCCGGATACTCGACCGCAACGGTGTGGAGATCGCTAATACAAGACCTGGCTTCTACGTCTCTGTTGCCCGGGCTGTAATCGACGCAAGCACCCTGGAGAACATCGCCGGGATTCTCGATAGAGATGAATCGGAGATCATCGAGAAAAGCATGATAGAAAAAAACCCTCATAGTCCAGTCAAGATCGCACATGATATCTCGTATGAACAGCTTTCCCTCATCGAGGAGAGGATCGATGAATTCAGCGGCATCGAAGTCGGCGTCGAACCACTGAGAAATTACCCTTACGATGAATTGCTCTTTCACCAGATCGGCTATGTCGGCGAGATCACATCCCAGGAGTTGAAAGAGGATGACAGTTACACCATCAGTGACTACATAGGTAAGATGGGTTTGGAGCAGTATTACGAAAAAATACTGCGCGGCACGCACGGGGTTGAATACATCGAAGTTGATGCCCAGGGCAAGGAAGTCGGCAAGATCACGGAAAAGCGAAGCATCCCGCCGGTTGCCGGTTATGATCTTCAAACGACCCTCGACGTCGCCTTGACCGAATCGGTCGCCGTATATCTACAGGACTACGAAAGGGCAGCCTGTGTATGCCTGGATCCCAGGGACGGAGCAATACTCGTGTTATATTCAAAACCCGGATTCGATCCGAATCTATTCACTCACGGTCTGCAAAAATACCAATGGGATCTGTTACACAAAGATCCACACGCCCCGATGTACAACCGGGCGACGATGAGCTGCTATCCACCTGGCTCAACATTCAAACCCTTCATTGCCCTTGCCGGATTAGATTCAAAGAGAATCAGCGATGGTCAACGCTTTGAATCGTGTTCTGGTGCATACCGTCTGGGCCGTAGGATTTTCCGCTGTTGGAAAAGGCACGGCAGCCTTGACCTGACAAACGCCATAGTGCATTCTTGCGACATCTACTTCTATCAATTGGGAAGCCTCATCGGCATCGACACGATGCATGACCGGACCAGCAGGATTGGCTTTGGCAAGAAGACCGGTATTGATCTACCCAACGAGAAAGACGGCATACTACCGGATCGCAAGTGGCTCGAAAGGCGCTACGGTAAGAACTGGACCCGGGGGCACATCTTCAACCTTAGCATTGGCCAGGGTGATATCCTGGTCACACCCCTGCAGCTAGCATGCGCGTACACGATATTTGTGAACGATGGAAGAATCCCGATGCCCCACATCATTGATAAGAACGACACGACCTACTTCACGACCGGCCTGTCTGAAGAAGCCCTGACGACGGTAAGAAGCGCCCTTGCCGAAGTGGTTGCGCGCGGTACCGGAACCCTGGCCCGCGTACGGGGCATTGAAGTCTGCGGCAAGACCGGCACCAGCCAGAACCCCCACGGTGATGACCATTCCATCTTCGTTGGATTTGGTCCGGCTGATGATGCCCATATCCTGGTGTGTGTGGTGGTGGAAAATGCCGGTCACGGCGCGAGCGTTGCCGCGCCGATCACGGGCCGCATCATCAGAGCATATTTGTCCAGTTTGCCAGATAGCTCACTCGTCCTGTCTGACCACTAAGGGTATGTTCAGAAAAATCGACTTCACCATTATCGGCAGTGCCACAGTACTCTCAGTACTTGGCATAGTGATGATCTTTTCAACTGGTGGACCGAGCCTCATGACCAGGCAAGCCATCTGGCTCAGCTTTTCGCTCATCGTGGCATTATCTTTTGCACGGATCTCACCCCGTATCTGGGTCAACCTGAGTCCGGTCATCTATGCTGCATCACTCTTTCTTGTTTTCATTATCCTTTTGAAGAGCGATGTTTATCCGAAGCGCTGGCTCAAGTTCGGCGAGTTCTCCCTGCAACCATCTGAGCTCGCGAAATTCGCAACCATACTCATGCTCGCCAACTATCTTGCGGCAAAGAAAAGGTTGCAGACTTTCTCGGATATGCTCATACCGATCGCGATCGTTGCCATACCCGGAGCTCTGATATTCGTCGAACCCGATCTCGGCGCTGCCCAGATATTCCTACCAATCCTGATCATCATGAGTTTCTGGGCTGGCATGTCAGGACTCAAGATCCTTATCCTCTTCTCGCCGATAATCTCGGCTGCAGCCAGCTTCTCCATATACGTCTGGGCAATCTATATGGTGCTCTTGTTGATCTTCCTCTCCTTCCGGAAACAACTCACTGACCTTGTTTACGGTCTGGTCAGCAACTCCCTCGTCGGGTTGATAATGCCGCTGGTCTGGAATTCCATGAAAGTCTACCAACAAAAGAGGATCATAGCATTCTTCTCACCATGGCTTGATCCAAAGGGAATGTCCTGGCAGATAATCCAATCGAAGATAGCAATCGGCTCAGGACGATTCCTGGGTAAGGGGTTTCTTTCCGGTACGCAGAAGAAGCTTGAATTCCTGCCCGAGCGTCATACTGATTTCATCTTCTCCTGTCTGGGTGAAGAATTCGGCTTGCTCGGTATCATCATAGTAATCGCGGTCTACACTTACCTATTGTACCGGCTACTCCGGCTGGCCCGGGAAACCCGCAACCGGTTTTCGAGTATTCTGGTAAGCGGCGTCATGGCCTGGATCGCATACCAGACATTCATGAATATCGGTGTGACCATGGGCTTGCTGCCGGTCACCGGGGTACCGCTACCCTTTGTCAGTTACGGCGGTTCAGCCCTGCTATCCTGTTTCATGGCGATCGGTGTGTGTCTTTCCATATCGAGAACCAAGCAGGCCTACTAGCCTCACATCCTAAGCGCTCACCCTGCATGTCGAGTCAACAGAACCGCAAAAGCGTGCCAAAAAAGTGTATTTTGAGGAAATTTTTCTTGACAAATAAAGCAGAATTGATTATTATTGATGAATACCATTATCATGAATATAGCAGAAGACAAGCAGACATCAGGGGCTATTAGCAGATCGAGTTGCTGCTCGATTACGTGTCGTCGATCCAGGAAAGATATTTCACCAGGTCTTTGGGACGCATGACCACTTCCGGAATCGAGCTCGATGCACTATTGGAACAGCTGGTCCTGCAAGAAGGCTCGGACCTGCATTTGCGGTACGGTGAACCGCCGCTGTACCGTATTGCCGGCAGCCTGACAAAGACCGAACATCCAGGCCTGGCCGAAAAAGATCTAGAGAACTTGATATTTGGCATAATGAGCCCTGAACAGCGTAAGGTATTCGAAAAGCAACTGGAATTTGATATGGCATACGAAATCCCGGGCGTAGCGCGTTTCCGGGTGAATTGTTTCAAGCAGATGGGGCACATTGGTGCGGTCATGCGCACCATACCGATCAACATCAAGACGATCGATGAGCTGAACCTGCCACCGGTATTCAAGAAAATCGCTCAATTGCCGCGCGGACTGGTGCTGGTAACCGGACCTACGGGCAGTGGCAAGTCAACCACGCTCGCGGCGATCATCGAATTCATCAACAACAACGCACGCAAACACATCATAACGGTTGAAGACCCGATCGAGTTCATGCATCGGGACAAGAATTCCATTATTGAACAACGCGAGGTGGGGATCGATACAAAGTCATATAGTGAAGCCCTGCGCCGGGTAATCAGACAGAATCCCGACATTATCCTGGTCGGTGAGATGCGCGATCTCGAGACCATGGCCGAGACAATAACCGCTGCCGAGACCGGTCACCTTGTTTTTTCGACGCTCCATACGATCGATGCCGTCCAGACCGTGGACCGGATCATCGACGTATTTCCACCTTCTCATCAACAGCAAATCCGCCTCCAGTTGTCTATGACGCTACAGGCGGTCATCACTGAAACACTACTCCGGAAAAAGGATGGTGCGGGCCGGATCCCGGCATTTGAGATCATGACGTGCACCTCAGCCGTACGCAGCGCGATCCGCGAGGCAAAGACGCATCAGATATTCACCGCGATCCAGACCGGATCGCGCATGGGCATGATCACCATGGATCAATACTTGAAGAATCTCTATCACCAGGGAGCGATCGAATACGAAGAGGCATGTGCTCACTCGACCCGTCCTGAATCATTCAACAACCACGCATAATATGACAAGCATCAACGAACTCATGAGAATTCAACTTGACAAGGGTGCTTCAGACCTTCTCCTGAAGGCAGACACCCCACCCACCTTACGCATCAACGGTGATCTTGTAACCATGGATTCACCACCCCTGCCCGCGGCGGCAATCGAAGCGAGTATGTCAGATATCTTGAGCAAGAGCCAGATCGAAGAATTTGCCCGACACAAGGAGATCGATATCTCGTATCAACATCCACAGGGCAACCGATTCCGAATCAACGTATTCCGGCAAAAGAGTGCAACCGGCATGGTACTACGTTCAATACCGGCACAGATCCCAACGCTCGATGAACTGGGTTTCCCCGCAGCCCTGAAAAGCATTGTGCTGCGGCCCCGGGGGCTGATCGTCGTCACCGGCCCTTCGGGTTGCGGGAAATCAACTACACAAGCTGCGTTCATCAATCACCGGAATGAGAACGACAAATGCCATGTCGTAACGGTTGAAGATCCGATTGAATTCATCCACCCGAACAAAATGGCCTTGGTGACGCAACGCGAGGTGGGCCGCGATACCCACTCGTTCGCCAATGCATTGAAATTCGTACTCCGCCAGGACCCGGATGTTATCCTGGTGGGTGAAATGCGGGATCTGGAAACCATTTCCTTGGCCATCACGGCGGCCGAAACCGGCCACATCGTTGTCACGACACTACACACGTCCGATGCTGTTTCGACCGTGGACCGGATAATTGACGTGTTCCCGCCCCATCAGCAATCACAAATCCGGATGCAGCTTTCCTTGAACCTACTCTGCGTGGTTTCGCAGAACCTGTTCAAGCGTGCCGACGGCAAGGGAAGGGTAGCGGCCCATGAAATACTGATCGCCACACCCTCGGTCCGAAACCTGATCCGCGAGGCAAAGACGCATCAGATATCGTCCATACTACAGACTTCACAGCAGCAGGGTATGATATCGTTCGATGCTCATCTAGTCCAGTTGGTGCGGAGAAAAACTGTGACCAAGGAGGAGGCTATAACCAAAGCCTTACATGCCGAAGCGTTCAGCAAGGAAATGCAGCAGGTATCCCATTAATAGTGGCCAAGAAAACATTCCTACGCCTTGATAGTCCAATCCAGTATATCAAGGGCGTTGGACCAAGACGTTCATTCTACTTCAAGAATGTAGGCGTCGAGACGGTAAAGGATCTCATTTATCTTGTCCCACGACGATACATCGATTATTCAACGATACTCCGAATATGCGATACGAGAATAAATGACGAAGCCACGGTCATGGGCCGCGTGGACTTAGTTGAAGCACGACGGACGAAAAACCGCATGAATCTCCTCACCGTGGTATTACGCGATAAATCCGGCTCTATCGTGCTCAAGTGGTTCAACCGCCCTGATCTGAAGAAGAAGTTCAAGATTGGTGATTGGCTGCTGGTTTCGGGCAAGATCACATTTTACCGCGGTCAGCAGCTGGTGAACCCACTGTATGAAGTGATCGGCGAGGATGAAACCGGCGAGCGCAAACGCGGTTCAATAATCCCCATTTATCCCCTGACCGAAGGTTTGAGTAACTGGGATGTCCGGCGAGCAGTACGCATTGCGCTTGACGAATGCCTGGACAAAACACCAGAGACCTTGCCCCGCGCGATCATCACCAAGCATCACCTGCCACCGCTCAAGCAGGCACTCCGCGACCTGCACTTCCCGAATACCACAGAACAGGCACGGCTCGCGCGCAACCGACTGATCTACGATGAGTTCTTCTTCTTCGAACTGACCCTGGCGCTAAGGAAGGCACAACTGACCGACAAACTCGGCATTGCATTCAAGGAAACGGGTGCGTTGACCAGGAAATTGATCAAGGCTTTGCCGTTCACCCTGACCCAAGGACAACAGCAAGCAATCGCCGATATCACCGCTGATATGCAGTGTACCCGGCCCATGAACCGCCTGCTCCAGGGCGATGTTGGTTCGGGGAAGACAATCGTTGCCCTGTACGCGCTGCTGGTGGCGATCGAAAACGGCTTCCAGGCAGTACTGATGGCCCCTACGGAAATACTCGCTGAACAGCACTTCATCGTGCTGCGCGATATGCTCAGCGCAGTCGGCCTGCAGCCTTGTCTCCTGACCAGCAGCATCAAGGGCAAGGAGCGCGCAGCAGTGATCGCTAATGTGGGCTCAGGCGACGCCAAATTGATACTGGGTACCCACGCCTTGATCGAAGAAGACATCAACTTTCACAAACTCGGGCTGGTCGTGGTTGATGAACAACATCGCTTTGGCGTAATGCAGCGTGCGGCACTGGTCAACAAAGGCGTAAACCCTGACTTTTTGGTGCTCTCGGCGACCCCGATTCCCAGAACCCTTGCCCTGACTCTATACGGCGATCTGGACATCTCGGTAATCGCCGAAAAACCGCCGAAACGCGGCGCCGTGGTCACGAAGATCGTCAAGGACAAGGAAAAGAAATCGGTCTTCACGTTTGTGCGCGAAGTTCTATCTGAAGGCCATCAAGCTTTTGTCATCTGCCCGATAATCGAGAAATCGGAAAAAATGGATCTGAAGTCGGTGAACGAGGTTACCGAGGAAATCTCCACCGCGTTCCCTGATTTCTCGGTGGGTGTCATTCACGGCCGTCTCAACACACAGGATAGAATGCACATCATGAATGAATACCGGTCCGGCCGGATCAATATCCTGGTTGCCACGACCGTTGTCGAAGTAGGCGTCGACATTCCCAACGCGACGATCATGCTCATCGAACATCCTGAACGGTTCGGTCTGGCTCAGCTACATCAATTGAGAGGACGGATCGGCCGTGGCGCGCAGACGTCGTATTGCTTCCTCGTTCTGAACCGTTATGTACAACCAGAAACATATGAGCGTATCAAATTCTTCGAAGAACACAGTGACGGATTCGCCCTTGCCCAGAAAGATATCCGGCTTCGCGGGCCAGGAGAGATTCTAGGCAAAAGGCAGCACGGACTGCCCGACATAATAATCGGTGATCTTGAATATGATCAAGAAATATTGTACCGTGCACGGGACGATGCTTTCGACCTGGTGAAGGCTGATCCGGAAATTGGCCGACCAGAACATCAACCCGTGAGAGATAATCTGCAGCAAATGGCGCACAGAGCCGAGTTATTGCGTATCGGCTAGAGGAGGTATTGATGAAAAAGAGTTTTCTCATTTTCCTTGTGATCCTCGCGATCCTCGCGTGTTCGCGCTTCGTACGGAGCATAGGCAAGAGCAGCGATGTAGTAATCATCGCCTCATTGATCGACGAAGATTTGATCGTGGAGAACATCCAGTTATACAACTTTGTGCCTCAGCAAGAGGGCATTTTCACCTTCATTTTTGCAAGTGATACCGCCCTTGAAAACTATAAGAAACACCATGCCGTATTCATCTACGGGACGCTCAAGGACGATTTCATACACACCATGCTCAATGAAGAAGCCCGTGAGGCAACAGAAAAAGACACCTTCAACCTTTTCAAACTCAACGACCTCTGGGCGCACGAACAGACCGTGCTGGTTCTAGCAGTACGTGACGAGGAAAACATCCAACAGGGCCTGAGCAAGTACCATCAGTTGATCGGCCATACCCTGGAAGAGAACTACTACCGCCGGGTCAAGAAAAATTACTACGATGCCGGAATCAGCAGCAGGATGAAAGACCGCCTGAAAGCATACGGTATAACCATCGACATAAACGAGGCGTGGATGATCGACTCAACGTATCAGGACAGTAACTTCATATACATTCACACGCATTTTCCCGACCGCAGCATATTCTACTACAAAGAAGCAATGAGTGAGAAGCCGGACGGGTCCTTCGCAATTGCTAAGCGTGATTCACTCACTGCGCGCTTCTACAATGGCGACTACATCCTTCAGGAACTCACGTCGGCCGAACCTATTGAATTCGCAGGCCTACGTGGTGTAAGGGTGAAAGGAGTCTGGCAAAATGATTCGCTCATTGCCGGCGGCCCGTTCCTATCGTATTTTCTCAGCGATGGAGATACGCTGTACATAATCGACGGCATCGTCTTCAATCCTGGTGAACGCAAGACCGACCATCTTACCAAAATCGAGGTCATAATGAATTCTCTTAATCTAATTCGTTCTTGACAAATAGACTATAATGTATAAGATATTTTATACTAAGGAATGCTATGAATGAACTCGATTTTTCGGAAATTACCAGGTTGAATGAGAAGCTCAGCAAAGACCCGAAATCAAGAATTTTCGTCCAGCTTGCTGATCTCTATCGTAAGAACAACATGATCGACGAAGCCCTGGACGTACTCAACAAGGGATTTGAATTTCATCCGGAGTATCCAGTCGCCTACCTGATCCAGGGCAAATGCTTTCAGGACAAGCGGTCATACATTCAAGCCCGGGATGCTTTTGAGAAAACGATCGCCCTGGACCCACAGAACATCGTTGCCCTGCGTATGCTGGCTAAGACATGCGAAATTCTGAAGGATGAAGGGGGCCAGATAGACGCCTACAAGAGCATTGTCGCTATTGACCCTCTTGACGCCAACGCCAAGGAAAGACTATCGATGCTTGAAGCCCTGCAGCGGAAGGAACCGATGTACACCGTGGCGATGGCCGAAGAATACGAAAAGCAGGGCAACCATGAAGAAGCATTACGGATATACGAACACCTTCTCTACACGGATCCAAGTGATCTGACACTTAACCAAAAGGTCAGTGAGTTGAAAAAAGCAATCAGCGCGCAGAAGAAAAAGACCGAGGAAACCAAGATCGAAGATATGAAGGTAGAGCCCGTGTTCAAGACTGATGAACTGGCGGCAAAAGCAGAACCGGAGAAGATCCAGGTTGATAGTTTCGACGAACAGAGAGAAGCAGCTAAAACAGAGACTGCTGACAATGAAATCCAGAGTCTTGAAGATTTTCTCGTTGAAGAGCTCGAACAGGCGGCTGAGAAAAAAGCCGCGCAAGAAGACACAGTGACTACGCCGCAAGGTGCTGCTGAGCAAAGCGAAGAAACAACACCGGCCGAGCTGCCTTCGGAAGAGACGACCGTGCCCGAACCCGAATCTGACCTCGGCGAGGCTCTGGTCGAGACGGGTGAACGCCAGGAACCGAGCATCGAAGAGACACTGCCGGTCGAACCAGTACCAACCCCGGAAATCACGGCTGAAACGCCTGTTGAGAAGACCGAGATGCCCGCACAGGAACCAGAAACCGAACCGCCAGCGCCGGCCAGCGAACCGCCTGTGCCTGAACCCGAGCCCCTCCCGGTACAAGAACCTGCACCATCAATGGAAGAACCCGCGCCCACCGAAAATACAACTCCGGTAATTGAGTACAGTACTCAAGCCGAAGAACCTGCCGCGCCAATCACACCCGAACAAATCGCGCCGCCCGCGGAAACACACATCACACCTGAAGAACCTGTTATCACAACCGAGCCGAGCATGCCCGCTGAGGAATCTACGGAACCTGAACCAGTGCCGGCACCAGAACCGACTGAACCCGACAAGCCTACGGCCGCTGAGCAACCAGCGCAAATTGAAAAAACAGAGGAGCCAAAAAAGCCCAAGGAAGAGGATTTTCAATCTTTCCAGGATTGGCTCTCAGGATTACTCAAATGAAGATCAAGGATATCGAAAAGCTTTTGAAGATCATGGAGAACAGCGTCGTTGCCGAAATCGAGATCACAGATTTCTGGGGCAGAAAAGTCAGGCTCAACAAGACTGGCGGCAAACCGCAAGCGGCACAGCCGTCGACTGCCCCGGCGCGCGAGCCAGAAGCGGAAGTGCGCGAAGAACCCCAAAAGGCGAAGTCCAATCTCGCGCCGATAAGATCACCTATCGTGGGAACGTTCTATCGCGCTCCGGCACCAGACGCCCCGGTCTATGTGGAAGTGGGCGACATCATAAAACCCGGCCAAGTAGTATGTATTGTCGAAGCAATGAAATTGATGAACGAAATCGAATCGGATGTTGCCGGCAGGGTCGCGCAAATTATGGTGAAGAATGAAGATCCGGTTGAGTACAACCAAGAATTGATATTAGTAGAACCACTATAGTCAATGGAAGAGAGGGCAAGATGGAACTAAAAACACTACTCGAAAAAATGATAAAGGTTAATGCATCAGACTTGCATTTGAAGGCTGGTTCACCGCCGGTTTTCAGGATCGACGGGAAACTAGCCGAGGAAAAGGGTGAATCCCTGACTCCGGAGAGTCTGAAGGCCATGGCTTATCAAATAATGACGCCCTCGCAGCAGCAGATGTTCGAACGCATGAAAGAAATGGATTTTGCCATTGGCGTACGCGGCGTCGGCCGTTTCCGGGTCAATGTCTTCCTCCAGAGAGGGAGCATCGCAATTGCCATGCGTGCCATTCCGATGTCGGTTCGCCGTATCGAAGAACTGAACCTGCCCGCGATATTGAAGGATCTCTCAATCAAACCCCGGGGCATGATACTCTGCACCGGAACCACGGGCAGTGGTAAGTCAACGACCTTGGCCGCCATGATCGAACACATCAATGAGAATATTGCGCGACATATCATAACCATCGAGGATCCGATCGAGTATCTGTTCCGTGATAATCTCTCGATCGTCTGTCAGCGCGAAGTGCTCATGGACACGGTATCCTTCTCCGTAGCCTTGAAGCATATCATGCGCCAAGATCCAGATGTCATTCTGATCGGTGAAATAAGAGACCGCGAAACAATGGATGTTGCGCTCAAGGCCGCCGACACCGGGCATCTTGTGCTATCCACGCTACATACCTTGAATGCTACCGAAACGATCAACCGTATCATATCATTCTACCCGCCTCATCAGCATCAACACGTCCGCGTGCTCCTCGCCGCTACCCTGATCGGTGTCGTATCGCTCAGGCTGCTACCCCGGGCCGATGGCAAGGGACGAATTCCCGCCGTCGAAGTACTCGTTGCCACACCGACGGTGAAGGACTACTTGATGGACCCGGTGAAGACGCTGCTTGTACAATCGGTGATCGAGGATGGTTTTGGGCAATACGGCATGCAGACGTTTGATCAGGCTATTTTCAAGCTCTACAAGGACGGCCTGATCTCTTATGACGATGCCATTCAAGCGGTTACCAATCCCGACGAATTCAAGCTCCGGCTGGTCGGCATCGAACAAACTGCAGAACGCGGCTGGGGACAATTCGAGAAGAAAGATCAACGTAAGTAAGCGATCAGTATAATAACCGCTCAATCCGCCAAACCATGAAATTCGAGAAAATTCTCATCGCCAATCGCGGTGAGATTGCACTGCGCATAATCCGCGCCGCCAGTGAATTGGGGCTGAAGACAGTAGCGATCTATTCAGAGGCGGACAGCGAATCCCTGCATGCCCGTCTGGCCAACGAAGCCGTCTGTATTGGTCCACCTCCGAGCAGGGAAAGTTATTTGAACATCACACGGATAATCAGTGCGGCGGAAATAACCGGTGCCAAGGCGATACACCCGGGCTACGGGTTCCTTGCTGAAAACCCCGAATTCGCCGAGATCTGTGAGTCATGTGGCATTACCTTTATCGGGCCCAAGCCCGAGCACATCCGGGCAATGGGCGATAAGATAAGAGCCAAGAAGACCATGGAGGATGCCGGGTTGTCCGGCATTCCAGGCAGTAAGGGTAGCATTGAAAACCTGAAGGTAGCGCGCCGGCTCTGCAAGGATATCGGTTATCCAGTAATTCTCAAGGCTGCGTCTGGCGGTGGCGGTAAGGGCATGCGCATCGCGCGGGGTGAGGAAGAACTGGACGCCGGTTTCCGCATTGCTCAAGCCGAGTCCAAGGCTGCTTTCGGCGACAACCGTATTTATCTCGAGAAGTTCATCCAAAAACCGCGCCATATTGAAGTGCAGATCCTGGGCGACAAGCACGGGAATGTAATTGCCCTGGGTGAGCGCGAATGTTCAATACAGCGCCGCCATCAGAAATTGATCGAGGAGTCACCTTCACCCGGCGTGGACAGCGAGTTGCGACGAAGACTCCTGGAGTCTGCACTGCATGCCACGCAGAGCATCGGTTATTATTCAGCCGGCACAATAGAATTCCTCATGGACCAGGACAAGAGTTTCTATTTCATGGAGATGAACACAAGAATACAGGTCGAGCATCCAGTGACCGAGATGGTGACTGGAGTCGACATCGTGAAAGAACAGATCAAGATCGCTCGCGGTGAGAAAATCGCATACAGACAGGAAGATGTTGTATTACGCGGGCACGCGATTGAATGTCGTGTCAATGCCGAAGATCCGGACCGTAACTTCGTACCCATGCCGGGTAAGATCACGTTTTTCCACATGCCTCAAGGCATTGGTGTGCGGTTTGACACACATATCTTTGCCGGGCACGTCATTCCCAGTCAATATGATTCACTGGTTGGCAAGTTGATCTGTCACGGTAATTCAAGGGGCGAGGCGATCGCCCGGATGACACGTGCCCTCGAAGAGATCGTGATCGAAGGCATCGCGACGACGATTCCTTTTCACCGCAAAATAATGGCCCATCCGAAATTCACGGAGGGTGACATCTCTACAAATTTCATTGAAGAGATGTAATATGGGGTCAAATCTTCACACTTCACACATACATTAGACACCACCTAACGTAGTTCATCACTAACCCTTGACCCACAGTTGAAATCGTCTATCATAGCCGGTGGCGCGCCCGCTGAGAATACAATTCCCCGGTGCCTTCTACCATGTCACTTGTCGAGGGAACAAACGTAGAGTCATTTTTCGAGACAATGATGATCGCTATCGTTTTCTCACTCAACTGAGAGAATCACTTCAAACATATCAAGTCAATCTGCATGCGTATGTCATGATGGATAACCACTTTCACTTGATCGTCCAGACACTACGGGCCAACTTGAGTGAATTCATGCGCAGGTTCAATATATGTTATACAAGTTGGTTCAACTATCATCACCGAACCTA
>JASFEK010000016.1:0-17851 GCA_050124875.1 Caldifarciminota bacterium
CACGCGTCAAATACCCGAAGTGACAAAGGTCTTATACGATATTTCCCCCAAACCGCCAAGCACGATTGAGTACATATGAACAGACGGGTTGCGTTGAGCGGTCACGAAATCCTGATTGCGAAATCCTGAGCAATACCAAAGCGCGAATTATCAAGGTCCAAAATCTTTTTTGAAAATTACGATTTAGATATTTGAATTTGTTCACCCTTCGGGCATTCTGGTGTATACAATCAAATCAAAGATTTGAGTATTCACGGAATAGGATTCAGGGTTTCGAATTTAGCATTCAACCTGACCAAGTCAGGTGATGTCTTCTAGTTTTTCCCTCGCCACGGCATCTACTGAAAGATCTGATGGGCCGAACCGGTTGAACCGTTCTGCTCCAGCACGGGCAATCATAACACCATTGTCCGTACAGTACTGTATTTCAGGCAAGAGCAGTGCAACACCCATCTTCTGCGTCAAATCTCCGAACTTATCACGCAGCTTGCGGTTCACAGTCACGCCGCCGGCCAAACCCAGATATTCAACACCTGTATTCTTGAGAGCCTCACCCACCACCTCGACCAGATGCTGGAGTGCCGCCTCCTGGAAATTTGCTGCTACATCATTCATATCGTAATTAGGGTTGTCTCTAGTGTAATATAGCACAGCGGTTTTCAATCCAGCATAGCTGAAATCCATACCTTTTGGTTGTGGAATCGGGAAGTCAATTGCTCCCAATTTGCCATTCCTCGCCTGTTTTTCGATATACGGTCCTCCTGGATATGGCAGCCCCAGCAGTTTAGCAACCTTATCGAATGCTTCACCACACGCATCATCAAGAGTTTGCCCAATCGTCTGATAACAAAAGGGTTTTTCGACCATAACTATCTGTGTGTGTCCTCCGGAAACCAACAGAACAAGGTAGGGGTAGCGCTGTGGTCTGTTGTCGAGCTGCAACGTATGCACATGTCCTTCAAGGTGGTTAACTGCAATTAGCGGTTTGTGCAACGCTATAGCCAGAGACTTTGCATAGGAAAGACCCACCAGCAATGAACCCACCAGACCAGGTCCTCTGGTGACACTGATCAGGTCAATATCCTCGAGTGTCTTGCCGGCAACTTCGCAAGCACTCCGTGTCAGAGGCACGATGACCTTAATATGATTCCGAGCTGCGATCTCCGGCACAACGCCGCCAAACTTGGTATGAGCTATCTGCGAGGAAACAATATTCGCCAACACCGTTTCATCTTCAATTATCCCTATCGCAGTCTCATCACAGGATGTCTCGATACCCAGTGTAAGCATACATCATTGTAGCAATCGAGAGCACAAAATCAAGGTAAAATAGCACGAATCAAGACCCTCAGATCTCAAAATCCGAAATCCGGATACCGAGACTCTAAGTAAATACGAATACGAAAATTCAAATGAAAAAACCTGTCGTACCTCCAATTCTACCCTCCTATTTTACTCCTCGAGCGAACCTGAGCCAGGCGAGGGCGAGTCGAGAAACATACAGCGTCTATAGCTGGATTCGAATACCTGCCAACGAATGACACAATGACCTAGTGACCTAATGACTCTATTCTAACTTATCGCTTATCAGTTTTTTCGTTTTCCGCAATTCGAAATTGAATTTCTTAGTACCCTCCCTCCTCACATTCCCGCTCGCTTCTGCAGTTGACTTACCTGGAAATATCCGTATCTTTGTTTTGTGATCGTTCTCCTCCTCCTCATCGCGTTGGCACCTGGCATATTCCTTGCCTGGTATTTCTACCATCGTGATAGCTACGAGCCGGAACCAAAACTCAAGATCGTCAAAATATTCTTTCTCGGCGCGCTCATGGTCGTGCCAGCCGCACTCGCTGAAATGCTGCTGGTAAAAATCACCGGGATCACAACGCAATCGTTATTTCATATATTCATAATATCGTTCATCATCATTGCTCCTATAGAGGAAATACTCAAGTACTGTGCCGTCCGCAGGTGGATCTACAATTCACTTGAATTTGACGAGGCCATGGATGGCATAGTATACACAGTGTCGGCTTCACTGGGTTTCGCGACCGCCGAGAACGTCATGTATGTTGTGTCCCTGGGTATCGGGACCGGCATAACCCGAGCCTTTCTTGCCATACCCGGCCACGCACTCTTCGGTGCACTGATGGGAGCATATATTGGCCGGGCCAAATTCAATCCGATAAAGGAAACAAGACTGCTGACCACGGGTGTAGTCCTGGCTATATTTTGTCACGGTTTGTACGATTTCCTAGCCCTGACTCGCAGTGCATTTTCGTCGCTGATAATCCTGCTCCTCGGTATTCTTGTCCTCTGGACCAGGAGGCAGTTGAAAAAAGCAGAACGCGAAAGCCGCCTGCGTGCGGACCATGCTGACGAAAATGAGACACAAGAGGAACCCGCAGAAGAAGCTGGCTAGATAATCCGTATTAAATGACTATTGACACCGGAGAGATATTCGATATCATAGAACAATGTTGAAGATGAACAAAGCCATGCTCGGCGCGATTGTAGCCGGTTTACTTGGTATATTCCTTGCTACGGTCGGCTTCTGGCGCACCATCATGATCGTATTCTTGATCGCAATGGGTTACCTTATTGGTTCCTATTTGGAAACAAGAAAAGAAGAGTAAACACTCACAACGACTCAATCCACTCTGGCAATTCCTTGATGATAGTCCTACGAGATCACAAAGGGCTGCGGGACGAATGTCAACGCCAATATCAAGAGCGGAAAAACTGCATACAGCTTCTCCCTCGTTGACAAAGGAGTCAGCGTATCTTGTATCACCGGATCCTTACGGGCAATGAAGAATGCAATAACCACCCAGATCAACCATCCGGCCCAGAGGAAACCTAAACCAATAAGCGCCCCAAATAAAGGTATATACAAATACCTCCGCTTCTTTAGGAACAAACTGTAGATGACGTGGCCGCCGTCTAGTTGGCCTATCGGGATCAGGTTCATCGCGGTTACTAGCAAACCGATCCAGCCAGCAAATGCAACAGGGTGAAGCAGCAGGTCAAAGCCCTGCGGTATGTCAGGATGGAATACGCGGGCAATCAGTGAAAAAAGGAGTGAATCGCCGAGCCTCAATAAACCCGGGGTGTCGGGCACGGCGCTGACTTCAGACAGATAAATACCGATAATGCTCACTGGTACTGCAACCAAGAACCCTGCGATCGGCCCGGACATACCTACTTTCAGGAGTGTCTTTCTCGATGGCACGATCGATTTCATTCGGATCACCGCACCAAAAGTACCAAGAAAGTGAAAGGGCACAGGGATGAAATAGGGCAACGTAGTGATCAATCCTTCTTTCCGGGACGTGAAATAGTGACCAAGTTCATGGCACGTCAGGATCGCCATTATCGACACTGAAAAAGGTATCCCAAGCCAGATATCCGAGAAGTTGGTGAAAGGATTCCCCCCGCTGTTCAGCGAACCGGCGAAAATCGTCGACAGTATCGTAGCAACAAACAACAGCAGATTCAACCAGTATTTCGGCCGAGCGTCTGGTTTCCTGTAGAAACCAAACTGAACGACATGTTTGTCCCCTTCACTCAAGAACAGCGGCGTGTATTCCGTACCTGCGAAATAATCCTTGATCTCCATGATGGTACGCTTCAAGGGTGGGTTAATGTATCCCGTCACTCTTGCGACCGTGATCGTTCCGCCCACCTCTTCAACCGACATCTTGGTTCTTAAGTAAGCAACTATGGTTTCTCTCATTGTACCCTTTTTGAAGATCTCCTGAGATGGAGCAACAAGAGCAACACGTCTGCCGGACTGATACCCTGGATACGTGATGCCTGATCAAGATCCTTTGGCTGCACTGAAAGGAGTTTCGCACGCGCTTCATTGGAAAGACCGGTAATACGCTCGTAATCGAAATCTCCTGGAATCCTCTCCTGCTGTAGTCGCTGTAATTTTCCTATCTCGTCATTCTCACGCTTGATATAGCCTTCGTACTTGGTTTCGATCTCTACACGGCGTCCGACATTAGTCGGGAATGCAATATCACTCATCGCTTCAATGTCCTGGTAACGCATATGCGGACGCTTCAGTATCTGAAAAAGACTCTGACCGCCACGTTCGTCCGGAATCTCCGCCTCACTTTTCTGCCGTAGTATAGGATTGGCTACCGCTGGCCTGACCACGGTCTGTCTTAGCTGCTCGAGGCAGGTATCGATGATCTTACGTTCCTCAACATATGGCTGCCACTGCTTTTGCTCGATCAAACCGAACCGTACACCATTATGCATCAGACGGTCTACTACATTGTCGATACGGAGAATGAGCCGGTGTTCTGCAAGTGATGTGAACATCCGATACGGCTCAATCGTGTTCTTTGTCACCAGGTCGTCAATGAGCACACCGATGTAGGCCTCGTAACGCTTTAAGACAAACGGATTCTCCTTGCGTATCCGCATGACCGCGTTCACTCCGGCCATAAAACCCTGTACCGCGGCTTCTTCATACCCTGAGGTGCCATTTATCTGCCCGGCAAAATAGAGATTATCGACTCGCTTCGCCTCGAGTGTCGGATGGAGCTGTATTGGATATACGAAATCGTACTCGACCGCGTAGCCGGGTTTGGTTATCTCCGTATTTTCTAAACCTTCAATACTGTGGAGAATCGCCAACTGCACATCATGGGGTAAGGATGTAGAGAGCCCGTTGAGGTAATACTCATCAGCATCAATACCCTCGGGTTCAACGAATACAAGATGTGAATCACGGCCGGCAAAGCGCTCTACCTTGGTCTCGATCGACGGACAATAGCGCGGCCCTGTGCCTTTTATCTTACCCGAGTACAACGGCGAGCGAGCCAGGTTCTGGTTAATGATTGCATGCGTTCTCTGGTTCGTGTGTGTGACATGGCAAGGGATTTGCTTTTGCACTACTTCTTTAGTGCGGAAAGAAAAGGGTGCGGGATCAGCATCACCATCTTGAATTCTCATCTTCGAAATGTCGACACTACTGACCGAGACCCGGGGTGACGTACCGGTCTTGAGCCGTCCGAGGTCCAAGCCCAGGTTCCTCAATGAATCGCTGAGATGTGCGGCCTTAGGCTCGGAAAGACGTCCGCCATCAAAACTCTCGAGCCCGATATGCATGAGGCCGTTCAAGAACGTCCCGGTCGTGACAATCACCGCCTGACCATAATACTCGTTTTGAGAAGCAGTGCGCACGCCTATGACTGATCCGTGCTCTACGACTATTCTGGTCACCTCATCCTGTTCGACTCTGATATGCGCCGTGCGTTCGACGACCGCCCGCGCTTCTAGCCGGTACTGCATCCGATCATTCTGGGTCCGGGGAGACCAGACCGCGGGTCCTTTTGAACGGTTCAGCATGCGGTACTGGATAGCCGTCTTGTCGGCCAGAACCCCTATCTCGCCACCCATCACATCGATCTCTTTCACCAAATGACCCTTGGCAAGACCGCCGACTGATGGATTACAGGACATCTGGCCGATCTTCTCAATATCCAAGGTGATCAGCAATACAGAATGACCCATACGGGCAGCAACCAATGCCGCCTCAATACCTGCATGACCGCCACCGACAACAATAACATCATACTTCTCAGACATAACCTCATATAATAGCAATATCCGCGCAAAAATCAACAAATTCCGGGGACAGGCAGAACATTCTTAACATTTTCTGTCACAACAATATAGGAGTAAGTTACAGCAAGCGACGGCAGAGCCAAAATGTCAAAAATGTTCTGCCTGTCCCCAAAGTTGTGTGGTATTCTTCAGACAACCTTTCTTGCGGTGAAATAGAATCTGTGTTGTAGAAATACTAGCCATTCTTGTGCTACGCTCTGTCTGTGGAGTGCCAACAGCTTGTCAAAATACTTGCCGATCGAGAAATCGGGTATGACCCAAGGAATGTTGATCAAGTAATAAATGATCGTATCCACGTCTTTGAAGTAACTCTTGTTGTCAGTAACTTCATCTTTAGTCACAATCTCGAATCCAACCTGCCTGAGTTGTTCACTTGCAGATACTAGATCCCAGCGATCCCCTGCTGTATCCTGATAACCCAACGCATTTTTCAAATCGCACCAATCTTCGCTACCAACTTGTTGTGTTACGAAGATTCCGTCTTCCTTGGCAACTCGATAGATTTCTCTGGGTTCATAGAAGCCATGTCGGTTTGTGATCGTCTCAAAACTGCCGTTCTTAAACGGAAGCACTCCCGACTCGTCCAATTGAATGACGTGCACATTTTGTGGCTGGAGTTTTTCGTGTGCGCATGTGACGTTTGGAGGATATGACTCGGTCGCGATAGTCCGAACGGGTATATCTGGAAGTGAAGCCAAGAATTCTCCGCCTCCTGTGTCCATGTCCAGCAGAGTCTCTTTCCCTGCAATCGCCTTCTGCACCTCCTCCCGGTAATCCCAGGGGAGTGGTTCTGTTCTAGTATTTTCAGCGACGTGGGAGAAGTCCCAACCAGAGAACGGCAATTCTTCCACCAGCTTCCACCTTGTATACAGCTCGTCTTTACTTTTCTCAGAAAGTTGACTCATAGGATTACTCCAACCATTCTACGGCGTTAACAAAGCATGTCAACGCTTTTGGACCTATTCACATTTCAGACATTATATCGCCTGATTCGCGTCCGATATCAAAAAGCAGCCAGCGAGTAATTTCAGGATGTGTATATCGGAGCACAGCATATTGACATACACTGTTTCGCTGCTATCATATGGCAGACGAAATAACCGGAGGATAGAATACAGAATACAATAGAGAACAAGCTAGTAAAGTCTATTCTACTATTTCTCTGTGCAATATCGCTGCTGAGCTCAGGCCCATGGCCAGGACCGCTGCCAGGCATTGAAATTGGTGGTGGCTTACCTGCTGGGTACGAACCCAGTGGTGCGCTCTGGCATCCACAACTAGATAAATTCTTTACAGTATGGGATAATGGTGTGGTATCGATGATGGATTATGATGGTTCCGATATCACAAACTGGAACGTCAATGGTGACCTTGAAGGCATCTGTATGGCTGATCCAAACAGTGATTTTGTCTATGTCGGACTGGAAGGACCAGATGACGGTATTACCGAATTCAACATTACCACTGGTCAGGTGACCAGGTTCTTTGACCTAACGCCATGGATGCAGAGTGTGGACCCGAACTTGGGGCTTGAGGCACTGACCTTCGTGCCCGATACACTGAGCCCTGAAGGAGGATACTTTTATGCAGGGCTACAGGAAACCGGAACCATATATATCTTCGAGCTACCCATTGTGAGCAGCAGTACAGATACTACAGTCACATTCATCGATTCTATCCACGTAGGATTGCCCTTTATTTCTGGGCTCGACTATAATACTGAGTACGGTGTTCTCTACGCTATGTGGCGATTCTTACCTCGGCTGAGAACTATGTTGTTGGATGGTACAATCATCGTGGAATGGGACCTTCCGGGCGACAGCCAGGAAGGAGTGGCGTTATGGGCTGGTCTCACGCCCGGGCAAGCGCAGGTCTTCATTGCCGAAGACAACGGCGAGGTATGGCGGTACGATTTCAATAGCACATGTAGCATAACGGTCATCGGCGGGGGCTCGGTAAATCTCGAGCCTGATCCGCCCAGCTACTACGGTACGACTGAAACCCTAACAGCAATACCGGATACAGGTCATCAATTCCTACAATGGAGCGGCGACCTATCCGGGAGCGAAAACCCTGCACTACTATTCATGAATTATGACAAGAACGTAACCGCAACATTTGAATATGTAGGAATTACGCAAGATTGGATACATGAACACCAAGATACACACTCATATCATAATGCCACGGTTCTCAACGGACCTCTACAGCTACCTGATGGAGTGAAGTGCAAAGTCTACGACATCACGGGAGGGGTTACGGAAACAGATAAGATGCGACCGGGCATTTACTTCATTGAGCTTGATGGCATAGTGGTTCAGAAGATAATTAAGATAGGACAATAACCCCGGGGACAGGCAGAACATTTTTAACATTTTCTGTCACAACAATATAGGAGTAGATTACAGCAAGCGACGGCAGAGCCAAAATGTTAAAAATGTTCTGCCTGTCCCCGGTGGAGGGGTTAACTGAGTAGGTCTCTGAGTTTCTTCAGGAAATCCGCCGCATTACGGTACTTGCCGATGGTGATGACGTAGAAGCCATCGACGTATTCCATGATCTTTCGTGCCGTGGCGAGGAGCATATCGCCTTCATCTTCCTCCTCGATGCGCACGATATAATCATACGGAATACCTATGAATTTCATCAATGAAAAGGCCCGCTTCTTCGTATACAAAAAAGACAACCCAGCTATTAGTTTTGCATCGGCATAACGGAACCGGAATTCCTTGAAAACCTGGATTGCCCGCTCCGGCGCGAATATGGGCTGCGTGAAGAATACCTCAGCGCCGGCCCGGTTCTTGGATGTAGCTTTAACGAATTCACCCTGGAGATTGGGCACATTCGGATTGAAACTGGTACACAGACACAGATCAATCGATTTCATGCTCTTGCGGGCTGATGTCAGGCCGTGCCTCAGGTTTCTTGCGATTGAGATCAGCTGGGAACTGTCCAGTTCAAATGCACTACGGCCTTCTGAGGGTGAATCACCAGTTACGCAGAGAATATTCTCGATACCCAGCGCCTTCACCCCCAAAAGACGGCTCTCATAGCCCAGCAGAGTCAAGTGCCGGGCGACAAAGTGCGGAATTGTTTCAACCTTTAGTTTATCCTGGAGTATGTGTGCGAAAGCTATCGGATCCGGGCGGAGTCTGCCTAAGGGGTTTGAGGGAATATTCACTGCATCTATTAAGGGCTGAACAGACTCGATCTCCGGGATCAATTGATCAACTTCGACCGACACCGGCAGTAAAACCTCTAATGTGATGATCTTCCTCTTGAGTAGTTTATCGCGTAGCACGGTTCTTCTTCTTGACCAAACGTAATCCATCGAATGCATTTCGAGCCGCGCCGAACGCTCCGATCTGCCGGGCATATCTGTTGCTCACATTCGGCCCGCCAATGATCACTCTGGCCTCTAACTTCTCACGCCTCAATGCTTTTATTACATTTTCCATTTCCGGCATGGTCGTCGTCAGCAATGCGCTCAATCCGACAAAAGAGGGTCTGTGTTTACGCACGGCCTTGATTATTACGCTGGTATCAACGTTCTTGCCCAAGTCAATGACCTCAAACCCAGCCGACTCAAATATCATGGCTGCCAGGTTCTTTCCGATATCGTGAATATCACCCTTTACGGTAGCTACGACGATCTTGCCCAACTTTGCCCCGGCCGGCATGCGGCGCCTAATCAAATCCAGAACCGACTGGGCCACTTCGGCCGCCCGCAGCAGATCCGGAATGAAAAACTTGCCTTGTTCATAACGCATACCTACCTGTTCCAACGCCTTTGCTAGATAATTTTCGGTTATTTCGCGGACACTAACCCCTGACCCCAGTAATTCTTTTGCGCAGCGCGATCCGACCTCAGCGTTGCCATACACGATTGCGCTCACGAGATCGTTCACCGGCGCTTCCGCACGCTTTGCTGCCCGGTGCTTCTTGATGAATTCGGTGATCTCTTGTTTTCCGAACAGAACATTCGATGCGATTCTTTTGCCCATCACGTCTTCATCAAGGGGGTTGAGAATGAGAAATGTCACGTTATTTTTCACCGCCGCCGCAGTCAACGCTGCATTCAGCTGAGATCGATCAGGCAAGCCGTAAGATACATTGGATACTCCGAGAATCGTTTTCAATCCCCTGCGCTGAAGCTGGATGAGGGTATTCAAGGTGCTATCAATCTGACGCGGCTCTGTGGCAATCGGGAAAACCAGGGGATCAAAAATCAAGTCGTTGACCGGAAATCCGATGCGTCGCGCAACCTTGAGCGCGAGTCTGGCGTTTTGCATTCGCTCGCGCTCATCTCTCGGTATATTCTTGCCGATCAAGGAAACAACCACCTTGAATCCGTATCGACGGATCATGGGCAACCATTTCAAGAGCGCTTCACGCCGAGCCGGCACCGAGTTTAAGACCCCGATCCCCGGGTAGAAGCGCAATACTGTTTCTGCTGCCTTGAAATTCTGAGTGTCAACAAAAAGTGGCAAATCACAATTCTTGATGACTGCACATACTGCACTCCTCAGCGTATCTGCTTCATCGAGAACATCCACAAATGCGTTTACATCCAGCGCATCGGCACCGGCTTTCTCCTGGGCGCTAGCCTCTGCCCCGTATACGTGATAATCCTTTCGCTTCAAACTTTCGCGCAGCTTCTTGCGTCCGGACGGGTTCAAGCGCTCGCCCACGACTAGTGTCTTTCTGGAATCGACGTTGATCGTATTTGCTGAACTGGCAAGCCAGAATAGTCTTTTGACGTTGCGACGCACGTGTTTCATTTTCTTCCTACTGATCGCCCTGATGAATTCCGGGGTCGTTCCGCAGCACCCGCCGACCATATTCGCACCAGCACGCACGATTTCCGGCACATATCCTGCAAGTTCTGCTTCGGACATAGTGTGGTGGACGACACCATTCTCTATCTTCACGTCACCGGCATTGGGTTTGGCAATAAGAGGAATTCTCACTACGCGAGCCATTCTGTGGAGAACTTCAACAACGACCTCAGGGTGTGAGCAGTTAGCGCCAACGCCTTTTGCGCCCAGTGACTCGAACATAATGGCAATCGCCTCCGGTGTATCACCCATGATCGTTCGGCCGTTGTGCTGAAAAGACATACAGACGTATATTTCAGTTGCGTATCTGCGTGCGGCCAAGAACGCAGCCTTCGCCTCGATGATCGACGTGAACGTTTCAAGTATATATCTCTTCAGCCCGGCACGCTTAAAAGCTCTGAAAATCCGTTCGTAATCAGCGACCGCGGCTTCGAAATCCTTCACGCCGTATGGCTTGATCATATCACCCAGCGGGCTCACGTCACCCAGAACCGTTGCCTTTCTTGCCGCTCGCTTGGCCAATGCTATTCCGCTACGGACAACCTTCCCCAACATAACCTTCTTGAAATTATTGCTGTTCGCACTGAACGTATTTGTGAGGATTACATCAGAACCAGCCTCGACGTAACTACCCTGGAGTTCAGCGACACGGGATTGATCCCGGATATTGAGTACACTCGGCGACTGACCCGGGGCAAGTCCAGGGCCGAAGAGATTGGTGCCTGTAGCACCGTCGAGGATCACTACACGATTTCTCAACAGTTGCCGAAGTCTATTCATGTTCTATTCTATCTCTTCAATGTGTCAAGTCAATAGAAAAAAGTCTGGCGGGAAAAACTAGAATGTCTTAGTCGAATATCTTTTTGTTTACTGGTCTCTGCTTTTTTACAATACCCAGCGCATAATCTGCAAAATGTGAGCCGGGTTGAATGTGTACATACAGCAATTCCTGACGCGCTGAGGATGTTTCTGGAGGCAGAACCTTTGGTTCTAACGTGTACGTACCAGAGGCCAGATTCGCAAAACGGAACCGTCCACCCTGATCGGTCGTCGTCTGGTAACCATTGAGCGCAATGACTACATTAGGCACACCCTTCTCTTCCTCTTCTCTCTGCCCGTTGTTGTTGTCATCAAAGTAAACTGTGCCGCCGATCGAACCCAACACCTCAAGCGGAAAGTTCACCTTCGCCTGTGAAAGCACTCTGGTGTCAACAGTGTATATTCGCTCTGCGGTACCGATTTCGGCCGGCATGCATCCCAGATTGACCTTTAAGGTATGCTTGCCGGATTTAACGAACGAAAACATGTAGTGACCGCTCTTGTTTGTCTTTACCTCACTCGTCCCGTCCATGACGACACTCACATCGGATACTGGTTTGTCGCCCACGTCGAAGAACCCGTTACTATTGATATCCATATAAACATGTCCCGATACAAAACTGAAGCCAATCCGATCGAAGTCGAGTGTCTTTGAAACACTGAGTGACACAATGTGATCGCTCGCTGAGTTGTGGCGCACGAATTCGTAGCTCATGTGGAAATATAGATCCCTCATCAGGCGGGAAGACAACTCGCATCCTGTCGTGTGGCTCACATAATCCATCCGCGTGGCGTAATTCATGAAGCCCTTGAATTTGAAATAACGAGGAAAGGGAAACGCCAAACCAAATTGCCACACATCGAGGTCGCGGTGCTGAAAACTCGACCAGATCTGACAATTGAGAATATGCTGGGCAATCTTGAACCGGTAAGCAGTCCGCTCTCTTGACCATTCGTAATTGGCTGAAATACTGAATTTCTTGTAATGGTATTCGCTCTCGAGTATTTGATTTATGAGATCTCTGGAAAACCCGATACTATAGGTAACGGTGGGCAAGGTCGGTCGCGCGACCCGCGTGTTGAGGATGACCCGTGAATCATACAAAGAAGCATACGCAAGGTCCTGGCTGAAACCCAACCACTCTAGGGGATTCTGGTACGATGTCAGCCGGAGCCAGCTACCCCGCAACGTCTTGACACTAGAGAGCGGCACGTAATTCCTGGAAAGCGTAGTAAGGTAGAAGTGGCCACCATATCTCTGTGTTGCGTAACGCCCGCTCAATGCAAAACTAGCACCAACACCTTCGTCACTCATGCTCGCCCACAGCTGACTCTCCATTGCGAACCTTTCGCCGAGCTTTACCGCTGAATTAACGCCCAGAGCATTGTTGTTGCTCACTCGATTCTGAACCGTACTATCGCTCCTGCTTATCAAGTAGAAGTTCAATGGAACACGGTATGCTGCCTGCCGATGCAGCCGGGCGCCCACAACGTACCTGTTTTCATTGAAAGTCGGCGGTAATGATGTGGTATAATCCCGTATCTTCCCTAAGAAAACATCAGCCCCGCGGCTCACCATGGTAAGACCCCAAAGGTTCAGGTTGGTGCTAGCCGGCGCACGCACATGATAGGGTTTTTCGCCGAGCGACAAACGCCAGTCCCCGACTATTGAATCGATATCCAACGTGATGCTCTTGAGCCCTAATTCATTCTCACGCTTTTCCAGCGCCAATCGAAAATCGTAACGATTTATAACGTAATTCACATATAGGTCGCTGATCGAATACGCTCCTACTTTATGATAAGTGTAGAATGAAGTATTGACTAGCCCATTGGCTCCCAACATGGCCAAGAGCAAGAGCGTATTCACCGCTGGAACCTCCTCTCACCAACGAGTAATTCGATAGCACCGTAGTCGAGAGTTACCTTGGCCTTGTACGACCCAGGATCAAGGTCTTCCTCGACCTGAATTCTCATTTTTCGCTGTCTTCGCGGCAAGACGACGAATTCGGACAGAGAATCTTCTTGCACTATTCGATCATCGAAAGTGCTGAGGACCACCTCACCGTTTATCCGCAGATGAACATTACCCGCATTGCTCACGACTGCTTCCAGAACACCGTTATTGACGGTAAGGCTGTCGAAAGTGGCTATCCTCTCGGCATATTCGGGTATTGTATAATAGATCGGAACACCGATCTCACCGGCAACAGCAATGGTCGGCGAGTATTGCGTAGGAATGGGACGTGATTTTATCATCAGCATGCCGTAGTACTCAGGTATGTTTGAGCCGCGGGATAACTGGAAAGTGATCCTTACTTTCTCAACATCCCTGGGTGGAATGAAGAATTCTTCCGGGTTAATGACTGCACGCGGCGCGAGGGAACTGGCCAGATGACCGCCATCATAGAACGTAACGTTGCCTGATTTGTCTATATCAAAGTCCTCGAATTCAACTTTCATTCTCAGGGAATCATCTGTTAGATTCTGAACCTCGAAAACTTCAGTGACGCTCTCAGCTCCAACCAGTGCCTTTTCAACCCTGGCCGGTCCTACAGTGAAACCAAGATAAGCAATGCATGTAAAGATTAATATATTCATAGGCCATAAACACGGTAATACAAAATAACAGATTGATCGCCGGATTCATCATCCACTTCCGCTTTGAAAATAAAGTCCTGAGGTCGATCGAATTTCTTGATGCCCGAACCAGTTACTTCAAACTGCTCAATATCCTGGTAAAAGATGCTATACGCACGCCAGTTACCACCGGGCGGATCCACACCCGCCGGAGGTGTCGGCTCGCCCTGGGGAGCAAAATACAGCTGACCCAATGCTACCGTACTTGAGAAATCACCGCCACCCCTCGTAGCCAAGTACATTTCTGTAATATCGTGCTGCGGACCAATTTTCTGAAATGTCACGGTGAGCATGATACCATGCGGGTTAAAGCCGGATGCCTGAGTTGGATAATAGTAGGCGGGGAAAACAAGGGGCGGATACAATACCTGGTACAAATCAAATTCGACATCAGCATCAATGGTAATGCCAATTCGCGTTCTCGGATAGATTAAAGAGGCCGACAAAAAGAGTAAAACAATAATCCGTCTATTCATCGGCCCCTCTCATTCTTTCAACCTTATTGCGCGTACAAACGGTAATAGATCGTAACTGTATCGCCGGCCGCAGCAGTTGGAGCGTCGTCGGTTTCAGCTTGGAAGATGTAGTCTTGACTCTCATCCTGCCAGCCCGTCGTATTGTTGCCTGTCGCAATCTGTGTGTACGTCGTAGTAAACGGCACCCATAGACCGCCTGGCGGGTCTGTACCATCAGCCGGATTCGGTTCACCATCCGGGGCATAGAACAACTGGTCAAGGGCAATCGTCGCGGTGAAATCACCACTACCACTAGTCTGCAAGAACCAGTTCAATGTCTGTGAATTGGAGAACACCTCAACATCAACACCGTCGGCATTCGATCCGCTCACCGTAGTCGGGTCATAGTACCCAGGCCATGCCAGAGGCGGATAGGTAACCAAAGGATCACCAAGGTCGAATTCGGTATTGCCATTCACATAGAGCCCAATGCGGGCCGGTACACGAACCGTAACCAGAAGGGTATCAACCAGAGTGTCACCAGGCGCAAAACCTCTGATTCTATCGCCAGGCCCACCCTGGATAACCGTTGCCAGCAACAGCGCCGGCACTATCAGCAGAAGCATTGTCCGTATCAGCTTCATGTTGCCTCCTTTTTCGTTCATTGTCGTTAACTCAGTCATGCCACTCATTTCAATCTCAACCCTTGACATAGACTTAAGTCTATTAGATTTTACACAAAGTTTCTTATTTGTCAAGAGTTCACATGATAACGACATCATAAAGCCTCAACAGACATGCCGACGTGCGCCTGCAGAAGTGCACGCGCACTCCCCTGATATGCAGCAACCTCATAATAGCCAATACTCCCCTTCACACAAATGAGTTCATTGACCTGGCCTTTGCTGTAGCTCTGCTTGATGCCAATACGGTGTCCGGCAACACGCATCTCGCTGATTTGATGACGGCTTGGCACGTTGGTGATGCAGTTTCCGAAATGATCAATGTAGACGATTTCTCCGTAGAAATGCCCCTTTTCTTGTCTTAAGAGTGGAACATCAAAACGTTCGTAATTAGGTAACTTATCCCCTAGCTCCTCAGGCGGCACGCCTGCCGCAAGACGTGCCGCAGCAGGACCAAAGATATCCCGCGCATGAAAGGTATGGCTCGTCGCGTCGGATACATTGATCGCATAAACGGCTGATTCAGCAGCGAGAATATAAGAAAACAAACCGTTATCTGGCCCAACAAAGTAATGACCACTACTCTGCACAATGATCGGCTTGCGCTGACCACCAACGCCCGGGTCGATTACGGCCAGATGTACAGTCCCCTTGGGAAAATTGCTGTGCACTGCGTATAACAGAAAAGCCGCGCCCTTTATGTCAAAAGGAGCGACATCGTGCGTGATATCTACTATCTGAACATCATTAGTGATCTTGAGGATCTCTCCCTTTACCGCTGCCGTGAACCAATCGCTGGTCCCGAAATCAGAAGTAAACGTGATCGTTTTCATTCCACCTTACGAAATCACTCCGCTTGAAAGTCTCCTCGACCCATTCAAACCACGCTCTGGGCAGTAATTTGCTCGCCTCAATGCCACTAGCCGCGATCTGCTTGGCAATCTGTGACTCGGTGAGCACGCGCGTGTCTTTTCTTATCAGCATCACCACAATGAGTAACACAAAACAGATTACCAGGCCCTTGATCAGACCAAGCACTCCACCCAATATTCTGTCTATGATACCCAACGGGGTGAAATGAACCACTTTTGACAGTATCCTTCCCCCGATCGAAACAATCAGGAAGACGACAACGAAGATTATGAGGAAGGCCAAAATCTGTGGCATGCTGATCGTTGCGCTATAGCTGACCGCGAATATATACCCAAAAATAATGCCGGCGATATCAAAAGCTCCTCTGATAAGACCGGTTGCTATACCATGAATGATCAGGCTGACGACGATCACGATTATGGCAATATCAATCCACGCCATTAGTGTATTATAGAGGCAATATAGGGTAAGTCAATAAACAGATACGCAGGACGGATCCGGCAAGGAAATATTGAGATTGCTTCGTCTACCTCCGGTGGACCCGCAATGACGGCCGAGGAAGGCCGTTCACTCAATCCACTCTACGCCTTCAACGTCGACGTCATCAGGTTCGACGTCACCCACGATCAGCAAGTAGTAGCGATCAGGATGGAGATATTTCTGAGCAACTACGTTCAGATCCTCGATTTCAAGAGCATTGATCTCGGATTCGAAACGAGCCAAGTAATCAAGTCCATAACCGCCCATCTGAATCTGAGCTATGATCTGCACCATTTCCCGGTAAGTATCATAAGCCAGGGGCAAGTAGCCCGTATAGAATTTCTTGACCGACTCCAGTTCCTGGACATGTATCTCGTCCTGAATGCTCTGGATTTCGTCAAGCAGCGAATGAACTGCTTCACTCACGTTTTCTTTTTTCGTCTGTACTTCAGCCGTGAAGTATCCACCGTTCTCAAAACGCCTGAAGTAGGAATAGGCGATATATGCCAAACCCTTTTCTTCTCTTATCGTACTCGAGATGCGCGAAGTCAAACCACCGCCGCCCAGAATGTAATTCATGACCCGTGTCGCATGCCAATCTATTGTCCCGTATTTCGGACCAAGGTTACCGAGCAGTATATATGCCTGAGATATATCCATCGGTATTATCTTTGCGGTCTTACGGTCAGTGGCAATTGGTTCAGCCACGCGCAAATCCGGAAGGACGCCTCTGCCCCATTGACCCAGACTCTCATTCAAAAGCGCCATCAACGTGTCCTTTGAGAAATCACCTACGCAAACCAGGAATGTGTTGTTTGGATGGTAGTAATCATCATAGAAACTGCGAATGTCGAAACCTGAAACAGCCATTACCGTACTATCGAAGCCTTCGGGGAAATGACCCAGTGGGTGATCGCCAAAAATCAAGTTTCGGAAACCCTTCTCACTGATCTCAAACGGATCATTATATTGAGCCTTAATGAACGAGACGGTCTCCCGCTTCAGACGGGATAATTCCAGTGAGTCAAAGAGTGGTGCAGTCAAGCACTCACCCATCAGATGAATGAGCTCGGGCAAATCCTTACTCAGAGCCTTACCGCTGACGCCGCCGTAATCCTCTGAGGTGAAAGGCGTGAGTACGCCGCCGACCGATTCGATGGAACGGACTATTTCATCGTATGAATCGTACTCGGTGCCGCGTATCAACATCTGACTGACAAGGCTTGCCAGACCTTCCTTGCCTGCCGGGTCAAAAACGCTCCCGGCACGCACGTATGCCCTCATCTCAACAACCGGAATCTTATGTGCCTCCACGGTCAATATGACCAAACCGTTACTCAGAGTGTCACGGTCAATCTGTGTTGTCGATACCAAGAGGAAGGGTAAGAGTAGTACAATAATTATCCTCATTCTGCCTCCT
>JASFEK010000017.1:0-17691 GCA_050124875.1 Caldifarciminota bacterium
CAGCATGGTGAGATTATCGCGAACGCATGGTCTGCAATTCAAAGCCGAGGACGAATACGGCCATGATATTATAGTCGATACCGTGAAAGATTTCGGTGGATTTGATCAAGGCTTCCGTCCCATGGACCTATTGTTGGTGTCGCTGGCAGGATGCATGGGTATGGATATTGTTGGTATTCTGCAGAAGAAAGGCGGGAAAATAGAGCAATTTACCGTAGATGCTTCGGGTATTAGGGCTGAGGATCACCCGCATAAGTACACAAAGATCACGGTCAAGATAAAATGCGAGGGTGATTATAAGCGTGAGGATCTGCTCCGGTCTTTTGAGTTATCCCGCGATAAGTATTGCTCAGTCACTGCGACTCTCAGTGACAACCCCGACTTGGAGTTTATTGTAGATTAGAATTTCAGACATTTCAAACCCCGGTAGCCACTGGGTTCACAAATCCAAAAAGATCGCAACCAGTGTCGTAAATCAACGATTATTTAACGGCCAGATATTTGCGTATCATCGGTTGCATGATAGTACTCTCATCGAATATTCGCAGACCCCCGTCTTTCATTAATTTATTATTAAAACAATTGTTTAATTGATTAAACGATGAAACGATGGTGTCGCAGTTGTGATAGTTATATCGAATTGTGTTTCGTTTAATCGGCGCCTAACCCAACGTCCTGAAACACGATCCACTCACCCTTTTTGCATTGCCCTGTATGATAGCCGGAAGGCTCGTCGCGGCTAAGGTCTCAGAGTGGTCTACATTTGCATCATTGACTTTTGTGATTTTACCACTATAATAGCAATAGTATTACACAGAAAAAGGAGGTTCTATGCACATAAAAAGATACGTGTTGTTGTTGGTCATTGTGGCAGTAGCTTTTGCAATGCCCAATTATAAGGGTACCATGGGCTTGTTCCGCAGCATATCGGCGGATAATGGCTCGGCCGGTACCTTTGGCCTCGGCTTCTATATGCGAGGATTTACCGAGGAGCGTCTTGCAACCACGACTGGCGACCCGATCGGTGATGCTCTGGTTGGTGACAGCGCCCGTTATGGCGGCGGCGATATCGGCCTCTTCCTTGGTTATGCACCGGCAGACTGGCTTTCATTCAATGTGGCCGGTTCTTATCATGGGGATGGCATCGATTATTCAGGTACGGACACTAACCGTGCCAGTGTCGGTTTTGGCGATACCGAAGTGGGCTTGAAGTTCAGCTTTGGCGCAGAGACTTTCAAATACGGGTTGTACGGTTTCCTAACGATCCCGACCGGCGCAGATCGGGACCTTTCTGAGGTCGGTACTGTGGTCGAAAATTATCCGATCTTCAACGAAGCATACACAAACCCAGGTGGTCTGTTCAGGTATTTCTCCAGTGATAATCTCGATTTTGGCGCAATCGGTCTGTTAACGGCAAAGACCGGATTGCTCCATCTGGACCTGAACTTCGGTTATGTTTTCCGTAATGCCGAGGGTGGTGGTCTCCGGAACAACGCCAGCATTTACAATGCGGCGTTAAGCATTCACACTCCGGGCATCATCCCGTTTGTGGAAGTCAGTGGTATTGATTATAGCGGCAAAGACCAGTTCTTCACATTCATGGACGATTCACTGTGGGGTCCGAACCAGGTGTATATTACGCCCGGCGTAAGCTTCCGGCCGAGCAAAAACTTCCACATCAACTTTGCAGTGGATATACGGGCCTGGGAAGGTGAGAACGAAGAGGTTTTCCCGACCGCGCAGACCGATAGTTTCAATATCGTGACCGGATGGGGAACCGCGCCTCCATGGGCTGCGATCTTTGGTTTCTCATACACCGCCGACTTCATGCCCGAGCCAATGTTTGGCGATATCGCGGGTAAGGTGCTTGATGACGAGACCGGTGAGGATCTGGTTGCGAACATCGGTATCTATGAAGACGGCATGCTGATTAAATCCATGGACAGCGATGACATGGGTCAGTTCAGTTTCATGAAGCTCACTCCAGGTGCCTATCAACTGCAGGCGCAGGCAGTCGACTATGAACCGTACGAAGTAGGCTTGCTCGTAAAGGCAGGAGAAGTCACTCCGGTCACCATAGCCTTGAAACATATACCGAAGGAAGGCGATCTCATTGTCACCATCGTGGATATTGACGGTGAGCAGCCAGTAACGGCCGACGTGATGGTTGGCGACATGCCAGCTGAGAAGGTCACGGGCCGGTTCGAAAAGACACTGGGTGCTGGTGCCTATACGCTCAAGGTTATGGCCGAGGATACTGCATACTTACCTTACGAGAGGGTGATTGATATTGAAGCAGCCAAGACCCTTGAAATCCAGGTGGCTCTGGTCAAGAAGGAATTCAAGATCGTGCTGCCCGAGGTCTACTTTGAGTTCGACAAATCTGACATTAAACCTGAATCCTACCCGGTACTGGATGGTGGAGCTGAAACGATAAAGATAGTCTTTGCCGGTAATGTCGATGTTAAGATTGAGGTCCAAGGACATACCGACAGCAAAGGCAGTGATGAATACAATCTGAATCTGTCAAACCGGCGTGCGAATTCAGTGAAGGATTATCTGGTGATCAATCATGGACTCACCCCGGATCGTTTGTTAGCACGTGGCTACGGCGAATCAAGACCTGTAGCCTCGAATGACACTGATGCGGGTCGTGCCAAGAACCGACGTGTGGAGTTCGTGGTTATCGAATAGGTGTAATACTCAAAGAGAAAGGGGCGCCAAAGGCGCCCCTTTTTTTGTGGAATAGTGAGATGCTGAAGATTCTATTCGAGTACGATGATATTCCGCTTGGCGCACATTTCCTTGAGCACCTTGGGCCAGACCGTAACGCTCGTCTCGCCGAGATGTGCGGTTCGCAACAGGTACATGTAGGTGCGTGATTGCCCGATGCCACCGCCGATGCTCAACGGTATTTCATCATTCAATATCGCCTTATGATACGGTAGTTCGAGAAAATCCATTTGCCCGGCCATTTCGAGTTGCTTTTTCATGGTTTCCTTGGTAACCCTTATTCCCATCGATGTCAGCTCGTGACGCCGTTTTGTCACGGGGTTCCATACTAGAATATCGCCGTTCAATCCGTGCGTGACCTTCCCGTCCTTGTGTTTTACTTCTGTGATCCAGTCGTCATAGTCAGCTGCTCTCATCTCATGGGGATACCCGTCTTTCAAGGGATATCCGACACCGATGATGAATACCGCAGGATATTTCTGCAGCACCTGAGTCTCACGCTGCTTACGCGGCAGGTCAGGAAACATGTCGAGAATTTCTTCGGCATGGAGAAAGGTCAATTCTTCTGGTATTGCCGGATATTTGTCGGTCTTGAGTTGCGGAAAGAGCTCCCTTACGTGCATATTCGCGCCATAGATGACTTTCCAGATCTTCTTGACGATGTCTATCAGAAAATCCAGATTGCGTTCCTCCATGGTCATGACGCGTTCCCAATCCCACTGGTCAACATACGAGCTGTGGTCATGGTCAAGGAAGTAGTCCTTGCGCACCGCCCTCATGTCGGTGTTGATACCTTCGCCCGGCTTGCAGCCGAACTGCCTTAGAGCCGGTCGCTTCCATTTGGTGGCCGCCTGGACGATCGAAGCGCGTATCGGTTTATCAAGTCCTAAACCGCAGTTGAACTCGATCGGAGTACGTGATCCATCGCGGTCCAGCATGTCATTCACACCGCTTTCAACGGTAACGATCAAAGGAACCTGAACCATGGCGAGGTTCAGTTCCTTGCTTAGGTTCTTCTCGATATAATCCTTTATCTCGTACAAAGCCTTCATTCTCTCAAGGGGCGGCAACAACGGTTGGTAGTCATTCGGAAGAATCTTCTCAACTTCTTCGTAGGTTCCAATACCGGGGCCAGCCAGATCTGCTTTCTTATCCGCCATGTTTTTCCTCCTTTTCAATATCGACGAATATTGGTTTTCTAAATCAATGCTAAATAATGTATAAATCGATTGGTATTGCCAGTTTTCTTTGAAAAATGGTCGATTACCGTTGCAATGATATTCAAAAAACCGGGAAAGTCAAGTAAAACATGTGAATTGACAATCATTTGGGTTGAAGTTATAATGGTCATATGAAGATCTTTGTCAGTGGCGCTCATGGTGCTCTGGGCCGGGAAATGACCGGACTGCTGACCCGGGAAGGCATTGAGCATTTGGCCACTGATATCGATGGCCTCGATGTAACGGATTTTCGGCAGACCCACGATGTGTTACTCGATTATCACCCCGACGTGATCCTGCACTTTGCTGCAGTGAGCGATGTGGATCAGTGTGAAGAAGCGCCGGAAACTGCCTTGCGCGTCAATGCCTTGAGCAGTCTGGGATTGGGGACAATCGCCGAGAAAATCAATGCCCGCATACTATATACGAGCACGAATTTTGTGTTTGATGGCAGCAATGAAGCTCCGTACGCTGAGAACAGCAAGCCTAATCCTATAAACAGATACGGGAAGTCGAAATTACTGGGCGAAATGTACATAAGAGAAAGTTGCCCGCGCCATTTCATAATCCGAACATCCTGGCTGTTTGGCCTGTATTCAAGGAACTTTATTTCCCGGTTCTTGAATAGTGAAACGAAGCCTGAATCGATCAATGCAGTTTGTGATCGATGTGCGTCCTTCACCTATACTGCCGACTTGGCTAAGGCTTTGCTGGCGATCATAGCTTCAGAAAGATATGGTGTTTATCATCTTGTGAACAGGGGTGAGGGGTCGTTCATGGATTTCTTGCTTAAGGCAAAGGAATTGATGGGTTTTAATACGGAAATCAGGCCGATCAAGGTTGCTGATCTCGATCTGCCTGCGCCGAGACCGAAATATGCTCCTCTGGCTTCACATAACTTTGAGGACATATTCAAACAGAGGATGAGAAATTGGCCAGATGCGCTGGCAGAGTTCGTTGTCCAGCGTGCCGCAGTATCTTGACATTAATCCAAAGCGGGCTATACTATATTTCATGAAAGGCTTAATCCTATCCGGAGGTTTCGGTACCCGTCTCAGGCCATTGACCTACACCGGTGCAAAACAGCTGATCCCGATTGCGAATAAGCCGATTATCTATTACGGTATCGAAGCATTGACCGCGGTCGGAATCAATGAAATAGGCATAGTTGTTGGTGATACCGGGCAGGAAGTCAAGGAAATTGTCGGAAACGGAGACAAGTGGAAGATTCGAATAGAGTATATCCCGCAGGATGCCCCCTTAGGTCTAGCCCATGCCATCAAGATCTCCCGGGATTTCATCGGAGATGACCCGTTTGTCATGTATCTGGGAGATAATATCCTGAAGGATAATCTCGATCATCTAGTAAAGCAGTTCCAGAAAAACCAGCCTAATGCACTCATTCTTCTTACTGAGGTTGCCAATCCACAGGAGTTTGGCGTTGCGGTAGTCGATGATAAGGGCGCGGTCAAGAAATTGATCGAAAAGCCCAAAGACCCACCCTCAAACCTCGCGCTCGTTGGCATATACCTTTTTGACAAAGAAATCTTCAAGGCGATTGAGAATATCAAACCGTCATGGCGCAATGAACTGGAGATTACCGATGCCATACAGTGGCTTCTCGATCAGCATTGTCAGGTGGAATCACAAACCGTAAAGGGCTGGTGGAAAGACACGGGCAAACCTGAGGACATCATCGATGCCAATTTGTTGATCCTCGAGGATGTGGAAGCCACGAACCAGGGAAAGGTGGTCGATTCCAGTATCAATGGCCGGGTCAGGATAGAAAAAGGTGCTCTTGTCGAGAAAAGCACTATCCGGGGACCGGCGATCATCGGCGAGAAGGCCCGGATCATCCGTGCCTATGTTGGTCCGTTTTCGTCGATTGGCAACAATGTGAGAATAGAGAATTCTGAAGTTGAGTGCAGTGTGATCATGGACGGCGCGACCGTCTGCAATCTCGAGAGGCGTATTGACCGCTCCATCCTGGGTAAGAACGTTGTGATCGAACAGCTCGATGAATCACCCAGGACGCATAAATTCATCCTGGGCGATCAGAGTTATGTTGAGATAAAGACTTAACCGGGCAAGTGTATGCAGAACAAACGCATGATACAGGGTGTAAGCACAAAGAACCTTAAACTGTTAACCGACGAGCGGGGTCGATTGATGGAGATCCTGCGTGCCGACGATAAACAATTCTCCAAGTTTGGCCAGGTTTATGTTACCACGGCATATCCTGGAGTCGTCAAGGCATGGCATTGTCACAAAATCCAGGATGACAACATGACCGCACTCATGGGCATGGTGAAGATCGTACTCTATGATGACCGGGATGACAGTTCGACCAAAGGAATGATAAATGAGTTCTTTATCGGTGATCACAATCATATTTTGTTGCATATCCCGAAATTGGTGTGGCACGGGTTCAAATGTATTAGTGATCAGGAGGCAATGATCGTTAATACCGTGACCGAGTGCTATAACCACGACAATCCAGATGAATACCGCAAACCGCCTCACGGCTCTGACATCCCTTACGACTGGGCGCGTAAGGACGGATGATTTTCTCAAACATTTGAAACAGCAGATATGAAAGTATTGATCACCGGCGGATGTGGTTTCATCGGTGCAAACTTCATCCGCTATTTCGCGAGGAAACATCCAACCCATGATATCATAAATGTCGATAAACTTACCTATGCGGGGAATCTGGAGAACCTCAAGGGATTTGAGCAGAAGAAGAAATACCGGTTCATTAAGGCCGACATAAGTAACGCCGCACAAATGAAGAGGGTATTCAGACGCTTTGGCCCGGATACGGTGATAAACTTCGCGGCCGAGAGTCATGTCGACCGCAGCATCTCTACGCCGGCACCGTTCATACGCACGAATATTCAAGGCGTGGGTGTATTGCTCAATTGTGCGCTTGAGTACGGAGTGAAGAAATTTCTGCAGATATCCACGGATGAGGTGTACGGCTCGATACTCAAGGGGAAGTTCCTCGAGACTACTGTTCTTGATCCTTCAAGCCCGTATTCGGCGAGCAAGGCGGCGGCTGATGGATTGGTAATGGCGTATTACAGGACGTATAAGCTTCCCGTGCTAATTTCCAGGTCGTCGAATAATTACGGACCGTACCAATTTCCTGAAAAATTCATACCTTTGGTGATCTTCAATGCCTTGAAGAATAGGAAGATACCGCTGTACGGCGATGGTCTGCACATCAGGGACTGGATCTATGTTGATGACAACTGTCAGGCGATCGACAAGGTTTTCCAAAAAGGGGAATTTGGCGAAGTATACAATATCGGCGGGCAGTATGATCGTACCAATACGTATGTGGTTCACAAAATACTCGATATTCTAGGAAAACCACGCAGCCTGATCGAACACGTCAAAGACCGGCCCGGCCACGACCGCCGTTACGCCTTGTCCATATCCAAGATAAACAAGCATCTGGGCTGGCGGCCAAAGATGAGCTTTGAGCAAGGTATTAAGAAAACCATCGGGTGGTACCTGGATAACACAGGGTGGTTGCGAAACACGCAAACCGGTGCCTACCGTAGTTTCTACAAGAAATACTACACTAAGCTAGGACTCAAAGACATATAGTCACACGGCGAAGTATGAGATGCTGGAAGCGCTAGGTATCTCATTGCCGGCCCCAGCTTTCGACTGCGCTCGAACATTAGGGTGGTGTTCTCTTCGAGCGAGTCGAGAAGTATTTGTGGCTATGAGTACGGGAAACATCTAGCATTCCAACCCCAACCAACATTCCCATATTGTTATTGACACTCTTTTTGTAATAGCTATAATGAAAATGCGGGTCGTTAGCTCAGTTGGCAGAGCATCGGATTTTTAATCCGGTGGCCGCAGGTTCGAATCCTGCACGACCCATTTCTGATCATGAAAACTCAGCCGGTTGAGAAGTGTTCAACTCACCCTGGAACGCAATCAGGCCTATTTGAAAATTCACTCCAAGAACGAGTAGTATGATGTTGTCCTTTATTTGCTTGTTGCTCATCAGTCAGAGCGCGAGTACCCCAGCACTCCATTTCTTCTACCGTCCCTCATGCGGGCAGTGCATGGATATCCTGCTTGGTGATATTCCCAAGCTCCAAGCAAAATATGTCTTCACATTGAAGAAATATGACATTGACCTGTTGGACAATTATCAACGCTTAGAGGAAATGGAACAGGAACATGGTCAGTCCGGTGAAGAATTGCCCGTCGTTTTCATCGATGATTCGGTGTTTTACGGGCCTCAGGGAATATACGAGAGAATGGGTCGTGTTCTCAAGAACATCGCCCGGAAATCCCTGAAGGAAGAACAGAAACCGAGACCCAGAAGAGATACAATACCAGCCATGACTGGATATGTGCGGCTGCACTACTTTTATCAGCCGGGTTGTGAGGAATGCGCCCGCCTGGACGCTTTGTTCAATGGCCTCCAGGAGCAGGATAGTATGATCGTAGTACGGCACAATATCCTGGAAGATACCAGCAAAGTATTGCTAGAAGCCCTTTCGAATAAGATCGGGATACCCGAAGAGAAACGGTTACTTGTGCCGGTTGTTGTTGTGGGTACCGGCTATCTGTTGAAACAAGAAATAACGAGCGAGAATATCTTCAGATTAATTGAGAAACTAGAAACCGATAGGCGGGATTTGATAACGATCGATGTGCAGGATGCTGAAAAGAGTATTATTGAACGGTTTGGCCGTTTTTCTCTCGTCGGCATAATATTCGCCGGGTTTCTCGATGGCTTAAATCCGTGTGCCTTTGCGACGATTATTTTCTTTGTTAGCTACCTATTATTCTTGGGGCGCAGGCGTAGAGATGTTATCCTCATGGCCATATCTTTCATCACCGCGGTTTTCCTTGCCTATTTCCTCATCGGCGTAGGAGCCTATAACATTCTGAATTACCTTGCTGGGTATGATATCGTAGCCAGGATCATCTTCATGTGCTTTGGCATTATTGCTCTGGTCCTTGGATTGTTGAGCTTGCGTGATTTCATCTTTGCGCGCCAGGGGAAGTTAGACAAGATGATCCTGCAGCTACCCTTGGGCATTAAGCAGCGCATTCACCGGGATATCAAGGAGAGGACCGCGGTTGGGGGTATTATTCTCGGTTCTTTTGTCGCCGGGCTGATCGTTTCGTTTCTTGAATTTGGATGTACTGGGCAGATCTATTTACCGACAATAACCTTCATGGTTTCCAGGACTGGTTGGCACTTGAAACCGCTGCTTACACTCTTGATCTACAATGTCATGTTTGTCCTACCCCTGATTTTGATCAGCTTGTTGGCCGTGGTGCTCTCAACGAGCAGGATTGCCAGATCTTTAAGCAAGAGAATTCCCACGATAAAGTTGCTCACCGCATTGCTCTTTTTTGCGCTCGGGATCTTGTTGATTCTATCGGCATGAAGAAGATCCTGGTAGTTATCGGCATCCTCATCGTAGTCATTGTCATCTGGCAGGTGTACCCGACCGAGAAGAAGAGGCTGCGGCGAGATATCAACGCTCTCGAGCAGGCATTTGAGAATGAAGATACTGCAGGCTTGGTTGGATATATCGATCCGTCGTATCAGGAAATGGGCGGTCTTTCCTATAGCGAAATCATCGAAACGATCGCGCAATTCTTCGCACAGGTGGATTCGATAAAGGTACAGATGAATGGTCTGCAATTGAGTATTGATAGTGTCACCGAGGAAAATATTGTCTTTGCCAGCTGCAGCCTGGGCTTGAGGGTGACCGCACGCTATGAAGGAGAAAGAATGCTCGCATTCGGCGGGATTATTAAACCAAACCCGGTCAAGGGGTATTTCAGAAAATCAGGAAAATATTACATGGTTTACAGAGCCGAGTACTAGAATCAATATGACTATGTTATTCCTGAGGAAGGAAATGAGAGAATGGTGATCCGGCGGGTCAATATCTTGATGTGTCTTCTTG
Source organism: Caldifarciminota bacterium (assembly GCA_050124875.1). Taxonomy (GTDB): domain Bacteria; phylum Hydrothermota; class Tepidihabitantia; order SM23-42; family SM23-42; genus SM23-42. The sequence goes on from JASFEK010000017.1 coordinate 9,914, forward strand.
CCCTTTGTCTGCCATTTATGAACTTCGGCGAGCATTTTATCGTTTACACAGCACATCAGGATTGGCCCTCGCGTATCTACATTATGAATATGAACGGTGTAGTGCAGGACTATTTTGAGTATTCTTTCTACCGATTCGTGGATCTGGAGGTAGTAAACAACGAGGTCTACGTTGCTGAAGCATTCGCACCACGCGTGTACAAAGTAAATTTGGCGAACGGGGATCTACAGGTCGTTATCGACGACTGGAGTCTGTTGTACTTTTATGACCTCGCATGGGATGGGACGTTTTTCTACCTGGATGAATGGGATTTGAATAGATATGACATAAACGGGAATAAAGATGGCACCGCGAGTTTTGATGAGACCGTATTTGGATCGGCCTGGGACGGCAACTTTTATTGGATACTGGATGACAACAATCAAATTCGATGCTGGGATATCACTGAGTGGCCTACACTCAGCGAGCTTCTGGGTAATGCCTTCACGCCGCCTGACACGGCATGCCGCGGTTTGTGGTTTGACGGTGAATATTTTTGGACAGCTCAGAGTTTGGACGGCGTGCTTGGAAATATCTACAAGTTTGACGATACCGGAGCTATTGCAGATCAGTGGGCAGAACCAGCATTCCGGGGATGGGCTGCTGGTGTGGTTAATATGCCAGGAGTGAACGAACATGAGCCGGTGCTGCCCGTACAGTACCTTATGCTGTATGCACCCATGCCAAACCCATTCAGGCACAAAACAAAGATACGATTCACGATACAGGATTCACGATACACTATACAAAAAGCGAAAGTTAGTATATACGATGCCAGCGGACGCATGGTAAAACACTTTGATCATGAATCAAGTATCGAGAATCCGGAATCCGAAGTCGTGTGGGATGGTCAGGATGCCCGCGGGTACATTGTTCCCGCTGGCGTGTATATCGTCCGGCTTGAAGTCGGTGATGAGGTTCGTACCCGAAAAATCCTCCGTGTAGAATAAAAGACCTAGGTGTCCAGAAAAGAAAGATCATTCCCATCAAAAAAACGCCGGTTTGTTGACAAGTACCGTAAAACCACTATAATACACACATGGTTTTTAAGGAAGTGGCGAAACAACTGGATTTCCCGGTATTAGAGCACAGAATCCTCGATTTCTGGAAGGAAAATGATATTCTTACGAAATATCTAGAGAGGAACAAGGGTAAGAAAAAGTGGTCGTTCCAGGACGGTCCGATCACCGCGAACAACCCGATGGGCGTGCATCATGCCTGGGGTCGCACCTTCAAGGATATTTTCCAGCGTTACAAGAACATGAAGGGTTTCGCGCAGCGGTTCCAGAATGGTTTTGACTGTCAGGGCCTATGGGTTGAGGTTGAGGTCGAAAAACAGCTGGGCTTCAAATCCAAGAAGGATATCGAGGCATACGGCATTGATCGTTTCGTCGAGATGTGCCGGGAGCGGGTACACAAGTACTCGATGATCCAGACCCAGTCCTCGGTGCGCATCGGCATGTGGATGGATTGGGGTGAATGGCAGACATCCATGGATGACAAGGACTGGCTCAGGAAGAGTCATTCCTACTATACGATGAGTGAGGTTAACAATTACACGATCTGGCATTTCTTGAAGAAATGCCATGAACGCGGTTTTATCTACGAAGGCGTGGATGTCATGCCGTGGTGTGCGCGCTGCGGTACGGCGATCAGTGATATGGAGATCGCGACCGAGGGTTATCAGGAGCTGTGTCATAAGGCCGTAATCGTGCGCTTCAAGATTATCAATAAGGAGAATGAATACCTTTTGGTCTGGACGACGACACCCTGGACCCTAACCTCCAACACCGGGGTGGCAGTGCATCCGGACCTGACTTACGTGAAAGTGAAGCAGGACGGGAATTACTACTATGTTGCCAAGAGCCTGACGAATGTCCTTGAGGATAAACACGAAATCGTTGACGAAATGCCCGGTAAGAAGCTGCTCGGACTGACCTATGAAGGACCTTTTGACTACCTCCCCGCGCAAAAGGGTGTGGTCCACAAAGTAATCGCCTGGGATGAAGTGAGCGAGTCTGAAGGAACCGGCTTGGTACATATTGCGCCGGGCTGCGGCAAGGAGGATTTTGCCCTGGGTAAGGAATTCGATTTAGAGACAATCGCTCCGTTGGATGAATTGGGTATTTACATTGATGGATTTGACTGGCTGAGCGGCAAAGACGTAAAGGATGTAGCACAACCGATCATCGAGGACCTGAATAAACGGGGCGTTTTGTATCATGTCGCAGACTATTCACACCGCTATCCAGTATGCTGGCGTTGCAACAGCGAGCTGGTTTTTCGGCTGGTGGATGAATGGTTCATTTCAATGGATACATTGCGTGATGAGATCGCCGCGGTCGCCAAAAAGGTCGACCGTTGGATCCCCGAATTCGGGTTGGCGCGCGAACTAGACTGGCTCAAGAACATGTCTAACTGGTGTATTTCAAAAAAACGCTACTGGGGTCTTGCATTGCCCATATGGAAATGTGAATGCGGTCACTTCATGATAATCGGCAGCCGGGACGAGCTGAAGGAGAAGGCAGGTGCTGGGTGGGATGAATTCGATGGTCATACTCCTCATCGTCCCTGGATCGATAAGATCAAGATAAAATGCACGAAATGTGGCAAAATGGCCACGCGCATCCCTGATGTTGGCAACCCATGGCTCGATGCCGGCATAGTGCCTTATTCAACGGTGCGGCCGCCCGACAACATGCATGATCTGGATGGCGGTTACCCCCAAGACAAATCATACTGGCAAGAGTGGTTTCCTGCTGATCTGATCACCGAGAGTTTTCCCGGTCAATTCAGGAATTGGTTCTATGCGATATTGACCATGAGCACGGTCCTGGAGAACAAGCCCCCCTTTAAGGTGCTGCACAGCTACGCTTTGCTTCGCGACGAGCACGGCCAGGAAATGCACAAGAGCAAGGGCAATGCGATTTGGTCGGATGATGCCGCCGAAAAGGTTGGTGCCGATGTTATGCGCTGGCTTTTTGCCCGGCATAACCCAGTGCTCAACCTGAATTTCGGTTATGGCGCAGCCGGTGATATCAAACGCACGCTGTTAACACTCTGGAATGTCTACTCGTTCTTTGTGACTTACGCCAACATCGATAAATTCAATCCCGCGGGCAAGAAGATCAATCCTGAAAGACTCACCACGCTAGACCGCTGGATACTCTCACGTGTCAACTCGCTGGTCAAGCAGTGCGACGCATTCTATGATGAGTATGAACTAATGGCAATTGTCAAGTTGGTGGAAGTGTTCTTTGATGATCTTTCGAACTGGTATGTGCGCCGTAACCGGCGGAGGTTCTGGAAATCAGAGAATGACGAGGAAAAGAACACAGCGTATCGGGTGCTGTATGAGTCTCTGGTGAAACTCATGAGGTTGATCTCGCCGGTCATGCCTTTCTTGACCGAAGAGATGTATCAGAACCTTGTCGTCCGGGTCGACAAGGATGCACCGCAAAGCATCCATCTTTGCGATTTTCCGGTATGCGAAGCCGCGTTGATCAATGACGGTTTGGAAAAAGAGGTTGCGGTTGTCAGGAAGGTGGTCTCACTTGGACGTGCGGCCCGCAACAAGGTGAACCTGAAGATCCGGCAGCCCTTGAGTGAAATCGTCGTGAGTACAACAGATGGTGATCTTGCACTCTCTGATGATGACAGGGCGATCGTCATCGAGGAACTTAATATCAAAAAGATGGACCGGGTTGGGCGTAATTCACTGGATGGTATGTTTGAATACAGGATATCTCCGCGTTTTGAGCAATTAGGCCCCAAGTATGGTGAGAAGGCCGGTCAGGTTGCTGATGCAATAAGGTCTCTAAGCCAGGAGGATATTCAGGATCTAGTGAAATCTAAATTCCTGAAAAAAGAGATCAAAGGTGACCGTTGCGAAATCGTCATCGACGATGTCGAAGTTAAGCGGATCGAGAAGACAGGCTGGGCGATCGCGGCTGATGAAGAACTCGGGGTGGGCATTTGCACCGAGCTAAACGAAGAACTGCTGAATGAAGGACTGGCGCGGGAACTCATTCACAAGATTCAACTGATGCGTAAGGAGGCGGATTTTGATTTGACCGACCGCATCAATGTTTACTTCCAGACCGACGAGAAACTCAAGAAGGCGATCGAACAGAACCTTGATTATTTAAGGACCGAGACATTAGCCGTGGATGTAAGCGAAGGCAGCATGTCTGGAGAAGTACAAAAGGTTTTGAATATTAATGGTATTAAGGCAAATATAGCACTGCAAAGGATCAAGACCACAAAGACTTAATCGGAAGATATTTGGATTTCATGACGGTTGATGAAATGAAAAAGTTCAAGGCGTTTTTTGCTCTTTCCCGGCCGCCCTTTCATACGGTTGGCATACTACCCTTTGTGTTGGGCACAATACTCGCGCAATACGAGGAAGCTACTTTCATCTGGGCGATTCTCATTTGGGGGGTAGTTGGTGTTATTTTGATCATGCTGGTTACTTATTATGCCGGCGAGTACTGGGATTATCGAGAGGACGCGTTGTCGGCAAAGGGTCATTCCAGTAAATTTGCCGGCGGGTCCGGGGTCATTCAGCGTGGTATTCTACCCAGGCGTGTCGCCCTCATCGCATCGGTTACATGTCTTGTGCTCGCACTGGGGGTGGGTGCTATCCTGCAGTTCGGCTACGGCACTGGAGTATGGACTTTGCCTATGGGTATACTCGGTTTGCTGGCCGGATTCTTTTATTCGGCCCGACCGGTCAGGTGGGTCAGCACTGGGTTCGGAGAGGTCTGGATTGCCTTTTGTTACGGTTGGTTGCCAATCGCCGCAGGATTTTATTTGCAGACCGGTTACATATCAACCGTTATCCATTGGATGGCAATTCCGGTTGGCCTTTCGATATTCAATGTGATATTGCTCAATGAATTTCCTGATTATAAGGCGGATCAGATTGCGGGTAAGGAAAATATGCTGGTTAGATTAGGTGCTAAAAAGGCATCCAGCGTTTATGCCTACGTGAGTTCAGCCAGTTGGATATTTTTCGTTGTTTCAACCTACCAGGGCGTGCCCAAGCAGGCGCTATTATTCTACCTCCCGGTATTCTTTGTTTCATTATTCCTCGTCTTGATGGTTCAGAGCGGACGATGGCAGGACCGGGTCATGCTGGAAAGGTTGTGTGGGATCAACATCATTGTCAACTTGGGTACGACTGCTGCGTATATTGCTGGCTATGCAATTTGATTCATGTCGATATTGACTGATACCGGGGTAGAAAAAGTAGAGCGCCGGGTCAGTCCTTACTGGTGGCCGCCAACACTGATCGCGCGTCAGGCTGCGAGCGCGTTTCTGATCGGCGCACTCACAAGGTGGCGCAAACTGCCGCAATGGTTCTTAGATTACGGTTTCAAATGTTTACCCGGTGCAGGAGGCTCAAGGGGCATGGGTTGTATTGGTTTTCCTGATCATCCGGTCTGGGAGATGACCAGTGCCTGTAACCTCAACTGCGTGCATTGTCATACTGCCGGAGGAAAACCAGGCAATGACGAGTTGACCACGGATGAAGCAAAACATCTGCTGAATGATTTAGCCCGGGTCGATGATTTCCGGATGATGGCATTCACTGGAGGTGAGCCATTGATGCGGTCTGATTTTATTGAGCTGTTGGCGTATTCGCGATTACTAGGTTTCAGTAATACGGTTGCTACAAATGCTACACTAATTGATGATGGTATAGCACAGCGGATGCATGATAGTGGTGTGGTAATCGCGGCGGTCAGTCTTGATGGATTCACAGCCGAAATCCATGACCGGATACGCGGGTTGCCCGGATCGTTCGAAAAGGCAGTACAGGGGATGCGCGCACTAACCAAAGCCGGGATCCTCTTACATATTAACATAACAGCCATGGAATACAACGTCAAGCAATTAGAACGGTTAATGGCTCTTGTTGATGAGTTGAATACGGGTATACTTCTGATATACCAGCTCGTGCCAGTTGGGCGTGGCCGAGTAATCGAGCACGCTATGTTGGATAAGGATGCGAACAAGTGGTTGATCGAATTCATGGCCAAGGCACAGCGTGATACGAATGCAATAATGGAGCCGGTGGCCGGGCCCCAGTACTGGCCGTATCTGCTCAAGCGCGCGCATATTTCAGGCGGCATGCAGTTGTGGTTTGCTGAAAAGGTATTTCATGGATGCTCAGCGGGCCGCGGGTTCATCTATATCAAGCCCGACGGTGCAGTGTGGCCTTGTCCGTTTGTGGAAATTGACTGCGGCAATGTGAGGGAATATTCGTTTATGGACATATGGAGAGACTCTGAGGTTTTGAATCAGTTGAGGAATCGTGAACGGTCATTGAAAGGACAATGCGGTGATTGTAGATACCGGAGACTCTGCGGCGGGTGCCGGGGCCGCGCTCTGGCGGCGACCGGAGATTATCTTGCCGAAGACCCGTGTTGTTTTATCCATGATGATGTGAGCAAGAACTAGTATGGACCGATTGCTGAAACCAATGAATGATGATATCATGAAAGTAGAAGAACTCCTTGGGAAGATTCTATCTCAGATGGAACAACCCCTGCAATCCATGCTCAAGACTTCCTTGATGGGTGGTAAGCGTTTGCGACCGGTCGTGGTGATATTGTGTGGCCAGCTGTTCAAGATCCCCAGAAAGAAGATGCATGTTTTGGCCGCAGCCGTGGAAGTGCTGCACAGCGCAACCTTGATACACGATGACCTCGTCGACGACGCATCCTTGCGCAGGGGACGTAAGACTATTCATGCAATTTGGCCGGCCGGAGCTTCGGTCTTAGCCGGTGATTACCTGCTTGCACAATCAGTATGCCTTGTGTCGCAGCTCGAAAATCCCGGGGTGTTAAGAATACTCGCTGAGACATTATACACGATGTCTGCGGGCGAGATCAATTATCACTACTCCAAGAAGGACAGAAAAAGACGTGAGGTGTATTTTCAGAGCATCAATGCCAAGACCGCATCGCTCTTTGCGGGCGCCATGGAAATGGTTGGCGTACTTGCCGGTGTAAAGAGAAATGAACTGACCAATTTACGGGCGTTTGGTCGTGAATTCGGCATCGCTTACCAGATCGTTGATGATGTGTTGGATTTGATCAGCGATGAGAAGAAACTTGGTAAGCCTGCAGGTAGTGACTTGGCACAAGGCGTCGTCACTTTACCTGTGATATGCTACCTGGAAAGAAACGCTGATGATCGCGTTGTTCATAAAATTCTTTCTGGGAAAGCAACCAAGGGAAATCTGAAAAAAGTGATATCTAATATCCGCAGATCAGGTGCGATCGATGATGCACTGGACGAAGCAAGAGCACATGCAAGGAAGAGCAAAACCGCATTATCTCGTTTGCCTGCTGGAAAATCCCGCCAGGCCTTGTACGACCTCGTCGACTACGTCACTGAACGCCAGTACTAACCAGGGGACAGGCAGAACATTTTGAACATTTTACCCAAATTTGCACTATAATACATTATATTAAGAGTTCCAAGTCTCTACCCGTTGCGTTTTTTCGAGAATTTGGAATTATATCGCGAAGATACTAGTAAGAATAGTAACGTACTGACAAAATGTCAAAAATGTTCTGCCTGTCCCCAGCTGTTTTTTAAATGTAATTTCGCAGCAATTGACTAAATTGCTGAAATAGCTATAATCTACTGATAACAGATACCAGATGTCGGATGACTGATATTCGATGAAACAAACGGCAGATACTGTCATCAGTTATCTCGTA
>JASFEK010000018.1:0-17689 GCA_050124875.1 Caldifarciminota bacterium
AGAAAATGTGAGCGTTTGGCTCCTCGACATCGCAATCAAGCAATTGGACATTGCTTAGCGAAAGAGCAAGGCTGGTGGCAATGGTTGTCTTTCCAGTACCACCTTTCCCGCTGGCAACTGAAATCATCATGCGGCTACTCTCTCATCATCTGCGCGCCGCACTTAGGGCATTGCATGGTATTACAGGGAACCCGCGGTCGGTGCGGAACCCTCGCACCACAACTACGGCAAATGCAATTGCCGCCTGGCCCCGCCCCTGGACGGTTGCCGCCGCGCTGTCCTCTTCCGCGCCCTTGACCCCGGCCTGTACCTGGACCCTGGCCTGTTGGACCTGTACCATCACCACGTGGCATTTACGTTACCTCCTTCGTTTGTTTCCCGGGCAAGCCGAATTTTGAATTCACGCTCGGACCTTGGGTCGGCTCGACTCCACCCTTCTTATATTCATCTATCGCTTCTCTGACACTACCCGACAATCCCGTCACTATGTCAATCCCAGCTGCCTTCAATGTTTCAAAGGCATTTGGACCAACATTCCCGGTCAGTACTACTTTCGCTTCTTTCCCTGCAACAAATTGGCCCGACTGAACCCCGGCGCCACCTGTAGTATCAATATTCGGATTCTTGACCGCTTCGAATTCAAGCGTGTCTTTGTCCACAAAAAGAAAGTACTGGCAACGGCCAAACCGTGGATCAAGACCCGAATCCAAATTGTCACCTTGTGCTGTCACACAAATCTTCATTGCCTCTCTCCTTTCTTTCCCTCGGGATGATCGCACTCGGTCTTGTCTAATCCGTATCCCTTGCCTGAACCAGGTTTGCACAGACTCTCGCCGCCCTCCAGCGTACCCTTTTGTATCTTATCGAGAACCTCAGCAATTCGTCCCGCAACACCTATAACCGTCTCTATTCCATACTCACTGAAGAACGCGGTCGCCCGTCTTCCCATGCCCCCGCAGACAATACATTCAACGCCTTTCTCATGTAAGAATTGCGGGATGAAGCCGGGTTGATGACCGGGGTTTTCCAGTGTTTCCTGCTTTACTACATTACCTTCATCAATATCGACAATGGTAAAGGTCGGGCATCTACCAAAATGCGCTGACACCAGATCACCGTCGGTTGATATAGCTATGCGCATAATCATTCCTCCTTGTTGATTCTTCCACAAGTCAAGGAATGGGAGCAAAGCACTCACATACCCGCTCCCATTCACTCATCTATTTCTTCTCTTGTGTCTGAGTTTTTTCCAAGGTTCCGATACGCTCCTGTATCTCTTTCAACTCACTCTGCAAGACCTTGGCTTGTTCCTTGAGCATCTGCATTTCATCACCTGGCTTAAGCTCTGGCGCGTTGGGATACGCATATGCTCCGTAATAGGGATCGCCGTATGCATGAGGCGCCCAGCCCGGGCCTGGTCCATACCAGTGTCGCCAACCACGACCACGGCCAAACCAACCACGACCACGGCCGAAACCTCGGCCACGACCAAACCAACCTCGACCCATGTGCGGGTTTGCATATCCAGGCATTGAATAACCAGCACAATAACCAGCACCACGTCCGGTCATCGGTCCAGCTCCCAGAGGTCCTGTTCTATCTCCACCTGGCATTTAAATCACCTCCTTATGATTATTAATGAAAATCATTTTCATTTAGCCACAAAAAAACTCTTCAATCACTTCTGACACTGATTGCATAACCCGTAGAATTGAATCAGATGATTCGTTATCTTGAAATTGAACTTCTGTGACAGACCCTTCTCTGTTCTGCCGAGCAGTTCGATCTCCTCGTCGATGAAATCAGTATAATCAATTACGCGACCGCAGTTTGTGCAGACAAGATGATGATGGTGCCTGGTGCCTTTTGGTCCTTCTGAGAGCTCATATCTTGCCCGGCCATCACCAAAATCAAATTTGAAAACAAGTCCCATGTGCACAAGCAGCTCCAATGTGCGATACACGGTTGTGAGCCCGACATTTGGATAGATTTTGTGCACGGCGAGATACACGTCCTCGGCACTCAGGTGCTCGTTGGTCTGGCTCAACACGTCCAGTATTGCTTCGCGAGCAACCGTGATCCGGTAGCCTCGACCCCGGAATCGACCATGCCACCAAGGCGGTCCCATATTATGTCTCATCTAGGCGTTCCTATTAAGTAAAAGATAATGAAAACCATTTTCATTATATTATAATCAAAAAACTCCATTTGTCAAGGGGCAAAATGCAACACAACCAACCTGCTATATTTTGTAGACTTTCAGGATGAATTCTATCCCGCAGATATCATTCCTTTAGAATTCTTGCGACTACTGACCGCGACAACCCAAACACACGTGCAAGCTGTGATGCCTTATACCCATAGGCTGCATGCAGCTCTCTCAAGGCATTACGGCGAAGTTGCCTCTCCCTCGCGCCCCTTGGATTCGTCATGATCGACGTATCCAAGTCCATCTTTTGGCATATATAGTGTATTAGATCGTCGCCCTTTATTAGTGAGAAATATCGCTTGCTCCAATCAACTGGACCCGCATCCTGTGACAGGACAAACGAACGATAACTGCTGCGCTGATCTTTGCCCTCACTAAATTGCGCCAGTATCACGTCGGACTTTACGAATCCCTTGTGTTCCAGACCCATGTAAACACGATAGCTAGTCCACGGGTAATCAGCAGGATCTTCTGCTAAACCGGCTTCCACTGCCTGTCTATGAATATATCTTGAAAGCCACTTGCCATAGATGTTTGCCGCGACTATCTTGTTGTTGAAGCGCTCTCCAAATACGTGCCCCACACGTTCATTTACTCTATTATAATACCTGGCATAATCACCATGCAATTTCATCATGAAATCCGATAGATTATTGAATCCATCATATACAAAGAGGTGAACGTGGTATTCCATCATTGCATAGGCAATAATATCAACTTCAAAGTCAAGCGTATGTTTCTCAAGAAGGATAAGGTATTTCTGATAATGAGAGTCGGCTTTGAATACTGGGTGCCGGTCATTACCCCACGCATATATATGATGATATAAATCCTCGCCGCATAAACGTAACATCCACCCCATTGATTTCCCTTACTATATGTATAACAGAAATTCATACACAAAAAACAACCCAAAAGTGTACAAGAAAGACCAGAAATACGCTATCCTGCCAAAATGTCTTGGAATATCGGCTGATACTGCAGTGAAAGTTTACAAAATATAGCAGGTTGGATTATTTAGAAGTGATATGTATTACCGAGATACAGTCGGAGATATTGTTCTCCCCACTCTTTCTCGAATATTCGCATGGCACTCTGACCTGTACAATGGGAAGGCGCGATGCGCTTCACGCCCAGTTCTTGGAGCCTTGCTGATATTCCCCTGATCTGCTCATCTGTCTTGCCAACCAGATGAAACCCTCCCGCGACCAGCGCAATCGCCTGTTCAGGGAACATTCGCCTTACACGTTCGACAATCTCAACGATACCCGGGTGTGCACAACCAGTCACCACGTACAAGCCATCATTATTTTCCAGGACTAATGCCTGCTCTGAAAAAGGTATACCCCGGTAATCCACAGCCATTGCTCCTGTCGACCAGACGTTTGGAACAATCTGCATGGGTTCCTCAACAGGAAGCACATCGGCGCGCGGATACTGCTGCGCTATGGCGTCTTTGGCAGAATGGGGAACGTAGACCCCTGGATTAGACTCAACGAATACGTATATGCCAGGCAAACCATAGACATGATCCCAGTGATTATGTGAGATCAGTACGGCATCCAGATTGCTGAGATCCAGATCCAAGACCCGGATATTATTGATGAGCGTACTAGCATCTCCGCCAACATCAAACAGGATCCTTTTCTGCCTGAAGATAATGTAGGCACTGAACCCACCCCCGACCTGCAGATCAACAGTGGTATCTCCGGGAACATTATTGTACACTATCGTAATGGAATTTTCAGCCGGCTCACCAGCTGACAGCGGTGGATTCCCGAATGTACTCAGAAGCATACAGACAAAGAAACAAAGATAAACAGCATTCCCATTATACATATCGTCCACCTCGCCAACACGCTAGCGCGCATACCTGCATCTCGAATCATTTCCACTATGATATTAGTCAGTAACAACAATCTTCTGCCGGTATTCAATAGCGCCGTCGTGACAAGTGACAAAATACACCCCTGCGGGCAAGCGAATCGTTTGAATGGTATTCTCTGGATGCGTCGCATCCACCTGCAAGCACTTTGCTGCCCTGCCTGAAACATCGTAGAAATTCACTTGTACGGGTTGTTCGCCGGATGATATCGGAAAATTCAATGCAATAACCCCTCTGGAGGGATTTGGGAAAATAGAAAAAGTCGAAGCGGGAATCCCAGACTTACTTTCTTCAATGCTAACCAGCTGTCCGAATTGCCGCAGTGCCGGATCCCCGAACAAGTTATAATGGTAAGCCGGGATCCAGAAACTAGAGTTACCCATGAAATCATTTCTCGCCATGTCATAGGCAATTCCGATTATCCCATGACTCGCTAGTGTATCCTGCAAGAGTCTATCATAGAAGTGATGGGGGATTCCGCCGATATCTGCCGAACTCGCCCAGGAAATCCGCGAGCTGCTAATCACTGCAGACCCACCGCGATACAAGAGCATTGCCCCCAACCCGGTTTCTTCAGGTTTACCGCACAAGCAGGACCGGAGAAAGCATGTCGCCGGATGAACATTATCTAGCTGATGAACATCCGTGATATACAGCGAGGTCGGCCAGGTGATCTCCGGGCTTTCCGGAATACCATCACCGTCATCCCAGGCCCACAACTTACGTGCGTATAGTGGAACATTACCATGATGACATTCGTACATGACACCCTTGTTCTGCCAGTATGCAATATGATTGTCCTGATTGAGTGAATCGGTGCATGTCAAAGTACACGGATCCAGCCCAGACTTTTCGTAGAGCGTCGTGGCCGCAGCACGAGGCAGGATGGAATCGATGAGTAATTGCTCGCAGTAATCAGCACCATCCATGCGGGCATTGCCAGTGTTATTCTCATTCGCGTAATAGTATAAGGCGCCGGTCAACAATGATGCCGTCTTGTATGCAACGTCGACATTGGTATCAAAGGCGATCAATTTCGCGCAGATATCTTCGATAATACTCTGCGTGCTAAAAGGAATACGTCCCAGATGGATGTCCGCGTGATAATCAGGGTTATCATCGCCCGGTGGTTGAAAATTGGCATCGAATACTTCACCATAGTACGCATCGCCGTCGCTATTCCAGGAAACGCTGTCCGGGTCCGTCAACTCGGCCAAGTACAGATCACCGGGAATTGGTGAATAGTCCAAGCTATTCCATGGGCTGTTCGGGTCGTTGTTGAAGGGCACGAGATTTCGCCAGGGCATGTCGGTCGAGAAACCCACCAGCAATGCATATTCGATATCCAGCATATTAGCTCTAAGATAGTTCCTTAGTTTCTGCACTGCATCATCGCCAGCAACATTGGCTTCTATGTATTCCCTGGTAATCACATGCACATCGTACCCCTGGGTCGCGCGGTGAGCGACGAGCGCATCAACCGAACTTTCAATGGCCGACGGGATGATCACGTAGTAGCCATTTGCCCGTTTTGGATTATCTGTGTGATACCATACTTGCGCATCATTCCAGTTGTAGATCAGCTCTTGTGCAATCTCATCCGCCGTGATATCGTCTATCAATCCACGCCAGTGATTCGCCCTAGCACTCAATGGATCGGGCATGGTGTATCTGACCTCAACAACGATATTCGGCGTATTGTATAATATGCCGGATACAGGGTTGTAAGCAAAATGATGGCACGCGACCGTCAAGATCCTGTATTTGCGCAATCCGCCTCCTGCAACGACCGTTCCGTACTTGGCAGGATACACATTTTCATACACGTAGTATCTGGCCTGCGCATTCTCAAATCGCTCTTGAAGATCGACAATGACGTCACCATATAATAGCGGTAGCGATGGTGGCGTCGCAGCCACGATTGCTGGACCCACTGCCTGCCACTCACCATGGAAATGGACTGTTTCCACGATCGCTCCGGGCGGTAAGGCGATATTCACGACTCTTGATGGAACATTGGGTGCGCCAATAGGGTTAATATAGGCCACGTCTTGCGCGAATAATCTACCATCGTCAAGATCATAATCGGGTGTCGTTACATCCACGGTAAGCACACCAGACCAGCCCATGGCGAATATTGCAGAAAGCATCAATAGTTTCACACCGGACCTCCTTACATCCATTATATTGACCGGAATAGTGTGAGTCAATGTACTATATTCTCCAGGACGGCAAATTCTTCTACTGCACCAGAACAAGCTTCTGCACAACATGTTCCGATCCACCAACTTCCAAACTTAGAAAATAGATCCCGCCGGGTAAATTCAACCCGTTATCATCCCTTGTATCCCAGCTGAACTCATGCTGACCCGTGGTCTGAATACCCTTACTCAAAGAGCTGACTCTACTACCCGTAACATCATAGATATTCAACATCACGGCCGCGGTCTGCCTCAGACCATACTCAACGCGTGCTGAGCCGCTGATAGGATTCGGCCAGCAGCGGAGCGAGGAAATGCATCCTATTGACCCTTGCATACCAACAATACCAACTGGTGGGTCTACACGCTGTGCGAATAGGTCGGATGCGTACGAACCATTTCGATCGTCTCTCCAAACTGCGATTAGACCACCACACGTATCAGGGATCGCTCCGACATTCGATTTTGGCGAAACAACGGTTGAAACCGGCTCACCACCCACGCCCCAGACCATGTTTCCTGAAGGGTCAAGCGCCTGCGCCTTGACTAATTCACTCGTCGTGCTCCCAACGCATTCGCCATACACTAATGCGTAGAACCCGTTACTCGTCTGGAAAGCACTGCCCAGAGATAATTCGGTCCCGCTACTTGCGACAACGACGCCGCTCGCGGGCCAGACCATCATGCCGTTGGCATCCAGAAGTTGGCCACGAATACTCGTGTAATTGTCATACCACGCGCAGAACAAACCATCGGAAAAACCCGGGGCAATACGTGGACCCGTTTGTTCACCCGGATTCATGCACACCTCACTTCCGTTCGCAGTCCACAAAACAACGCCGGAATCGGTCACGCATTGAGCATATATATCAAAACCACTGGAGCGCCAGTCGTACCACGTCACGTAGAAGCGACCTGCACCGTTGCTGACCATTTGGGGGAAACTGTAAAACGGAGCACTGCCGAGTCCAAGAAGAACCACTCCGGTGTCGGCCCAGCATAACGTGCCTGATGAATCGATCCTCTGCGCATATATGTCCTTGAAGTCATTCCATAAGGGATGATACCGGCCGTCAAGCCAGCACGCGACAATCCCACCATGACCATCTGCTTCGATCTGTGCGCGCGAGGCATAATTCGTACCCGCCGATACTACCACACCCGTCGAGTCCCACTCCTTCGCACCGGCAGCATTGATACGCTGAGCAAGAATGAGCTCAGCAGCTCCAGCTGTATTCCAGGCCACAATACACCCACCCGTTTCATCAGGCGTTATGTCCATCACATAATCATCGGCGCTCGTCATTGAAAGCCGAACTCCATTGTCCAGCCAAAGCGCTGCCCCGCTGCTATCAACATGCTGCACGTATACATCAAAGTTACCGTCACGTGGATCTTCCCAGGCAAAGAATGCACCACCATTACCGTCTTCGCAGGCAACAAGATAAGATATCCAGGTGTAGCTGGCCACGTTCGTGAATTGTGTTCCTGATTCTCCCCATAAGGTATCTCCCTGTGCACTCACCCTCTGACCAAAGACATTTATGAGGTTCATCCCGTTTCTCGCATCAAACCATATGATCACACAACCGTCATTGCCGTCGGATACGATTTGTGGTATATATGTCTCTCCCGCAGCAACACATACTGGTAGGTTCTCACCAACGCCAGGCCATTGTGCCCGAATCAACGTATTGAACAGCAGTGCTATGATAAGAAACCTGCAGACCGATTGAGTCCGCATCGATGACGAAAAAAACTTCGATTCTCCGTGCTTCATACCTTCCCTCCTTCTTCCGCAACAATTATCTTCAACTTTGGAACCATGTCAACGCCAGTTGTCCTGGAGTGACAATTTTGCACATTATCGAAGCATATGAAATCCACAGATTTTACTTAGAATACCGGTTCCATTCGCATACGCCAAAAGAAAAGGCCCCCTTACGGGGGCCTTTTCCTATGCACTTAGTGCGTATTATGCAAGTTCGACATTAGTAGCTTTATCGCCTTTTGGGGATTGAGTAATTTCAAACTTAACTCTTTCACCTTCATTAAGGGATCGGTAACCATTACCCGCTATGTCACCATAGTGAACAAATACATCACCGGTTCCGTCTTCTTTTTCAATGAAGCCGTAGCCTTTTCTGCCATCGAACCATTTTACTTTGCCGTATAGCATTTTTCTCCTTTCAAGTCTTTATTTATTGAGGGAATCGAGAATATGAGTATTCTACTGAACCATCAACAAACTATATGACTTTCTTATTATTTATTGTACACAAATAATCAACAATGTCAATAGGCACGTATTGACGTCTGCCTGACGCTCAGCGTTGCAGCACAAGGCCTAGGAGCACCCGGCCACGAGCACCGCGCTTTTGTCATAAGTGAGTCGCTCGAAGACCTTCCTGAAATGAAAGCCGTAAATCGCAAAAGTCACGGCAAGGGGTGCGAGCCTTGGCCGGCTAAAAACGCTCCACAAAAAGAGTCTCCAGTAGTGGAACCGTTCTTTCTCTTTTATCCCGAGCACGAAGATTGACATGATAAACGCCTTAACCTCACTTAAACTCAGGCGTCCTAAACCACTGCGCAGCGGTCTGTAATTTTCCAGGAATTCCTTGACCCGAGCATAGAATTGGTCAGGCGCATAGATTGTCCGCACGATCTTCCGGTAACCCTCCATCAGCGTCGCGTATTGCATTTTGGGGATGAAGTTGATCGAACAGTCGGTGTTATCACCTGTTGCCTCAGTCAGTAATCTATTCTCACTGTGCAACCGCTGGTAGAGCTTTGTACCGCGTACGGCGTTCAGCAATCCGACCATCGCCGTCACAATTCCGCTGTTTTGGATGAATTTGATTTGTCTCTCGAATATTGTGTGCGGATCATTATCAAACCCCACGATGAAACCACCCTGTACTTGTAGGCCGAATCGCTGAATCTTCTTAACAGCCTTAACCAGATTTCGCCCCCTATTCTGAATCTTACCGCACTCAGCCAGACTTTCCTCATCTGGTGTTTCAATGCCGACAAACACATTATTGAACCCAGCATGTACCATCAACGTCATCAATTCTTCATCGTCCGCGAGATTAACAGACGCCTGAGTATGAAAGGTGAACGGGTGTTTCCTCTCTTCCATCCACTCGGCGACCGCTGGTAGCACATCTCTCTTCAAACTCCGCTTGTTACCGATGAAATTGTCATCAACAAAGAAAACCACTCCCCGCCATCCCTGGATGTAAAGACTCTCCAATTCATTAATAACCTGCGCTTTTTCTTTGACACGGGGTTTATGCCCGTAGAGCATTGGGATATCACAAAAATCGCAATCAAAAGGACACCCGCGTGAATACTGCACATTCATCGAGGCGTACTTTTTCATTTTCACCAAGCTCCAGTCCGGCACCGGTGTTTCCGCAAGATTCGCCCATTCCTTGGATAAGTATATATGACGAGGATTGCCTCTTCGCAAATCGTAAAGAAACCTGGGTAAGGTTACCTCGGCCTCATTGAGCACTAAGTAGTCCACGTGTTCATATTCATCATAACTGCTCGTAAACAACGGTCCACCGGCAACTATCTTGACATTCCTTGACTTACACCGTGTGATCACTTCTTCTACTGATTTCTTCTGAATCGTGTTGGCACTCAGGAAGACGTAATCAGCCCATTCGATATCCTTGTCCCGCAGAGTATTGACGTTCATATCCACAAACCGCTTCTCCCAATCAGATGGAATAATTGACGCAACCGTTAATAACCCGAGTGGTGGATTGGTCGCTTTCTTAAAGATAAACCTCAACGCATGCTTAAAGGACCAAAAGGTGTCCGGGTTTTTCGGATAAACCAAAAGTATCTTCACTCTTACTCCTTTGTTCTATTATGAAAGGTGATGGTGCGGATCAAGAATCGTGCGTACATTCACCACTTGTACACCCAGTGTCATTATGCGGTCGCATATTACATATCAACTGCTATCGTTGCCACCTTATATCAGATTCTACAGACAATGATCGTTTTGTCAAGGTATCGATTCAGCTGTTTGAAAATAAGAAAGCCCCCTTGCGGGGGCTTTCCTCCGTGTATTATTCCACACGTTCGATTTTTGTGGCTTTTTCCCCTTTGGGGGACTGAGTAATTTCGAACTTGACCCGATCACCCTCTTGCAGGGTACGGTAACCTTCACCGACGATTTCACCGTAGTGAGCAAACACATCGCCACTACCGTCTTCTTTTTCGATGAAGCCAAATCCTTTTCTACTATCGAACCACTTTACGTTTCCGTAAACCATGTTTCTCCTTTCAAGCCTTATTTATTGAGGGGATCGAGAATATGAATATTCTGACTTTCCATCAACAAACTAAACGACTTAGCAAATAATATCCAAATTACGGGACTTGTCAATAGCCTTGTTGAAACGCTGTCTTAGACTATCTCGACTAGTCTGATGTCAAATGTAAGATCTTTACCGGCCAGAGGATGATTAGCGTCAAGGGTGACCGTGGATTCGGACACATTTGTCACTTTCGCTTGAATGATCCCGCCATCAGGCTGGCGTAACTGCACGTGATTGCCAACTTCAAGCTTCGGGCTATCCGGCATGCGGGTACGCTCAATATCCGCGACTAGATCCTTACGGTATGGACCATAGGCCTTATCAGGTGCTACTTCCACGGTTTTTGACTCACCAGGAGCCATACCCAAAACAGCTTCTTCGAATCCGGGAATTATCTTACCTTCGCCGAGTTTAAACTCGAGAGGTTCACGATCGACTGAAGAATCAAATACTTCCTCATTTCCGAGTTTGCCTGTATAATGAATCTTCACTGTATCGCCTTTTTTCGCTTGAGCCATAATGCCTCCTTTCAATTGCAGAACACAAGCTTGACACTATCAAAGAAAGATTGTTGGAGGTACCGGCCCATCATATTTCGTATGGATTTGTGAACCGATTATGTGTATATTAATCTCACCAACGTACTTGCTCTAAGATGGAAATGTGTCAACGAGAGTGATATATTATATCCATACTTAAAGGCCTGTCAACAGAATTATTCTAGCATAATACAAACTAAACGTAGTTCGCTGAAAACTCAATGACACGGTGACTGAGGGGGTCCAAGAGTTCGCATTTCTGAGTGCAGTCTTCTACTCACTACCTATGCGAATCGTGCACAAATCTATGATTTGCATGCAGAATTCAGCATCCCGAATTCTGTGGCGGTGCTACATACTGACCACTATTCTAGGTCAAGCTCCCACGCTATTGTATTCCACGGACTTTGCGGGTCCTCCAGCAGATTCTCAAATGCCTGATAAAAGTACCAGCCGCTTGCCTTGGTCCGTTCCAGAGACCAGAACTCACGGCCAATCAGGTAATTCTCTCCCAGATCTTTCCATGAATCGAAAGTTTCTTGCAGCAATCTTGCCTTTGGCATTATCAGACGCCACGCCTCATGCTCATTCAAATATCCTAAATAATAACCCTTTCGACAAAGATGAATATAACGGCAAAAATCCCAGCCGATCAAACTCTTCTCACCCAACCAGAACCAATACTTGAGTACGGTTTCCCATGAACTGCTGTCCTCTTCTACAAGAGCACCCTGCATCGACCTGAATTCTTCCTCTTGTAAGGTCATCATGTACTGACCCATTTCCTCAAAACGCTTGCGGTGACCTACCTGTTCAAGCCAGTCGAGCACGAAGAAAAGATCATCACGACAATCAACACCCCACCAATCACCGAGTATTTGTTTTTGTGTGATTGCGCCCTCTTCACTCGGCTCACCGCAGCCCAGAATATCGTGGCGCTCCTGATTGAATTCAGTCAAGACCGCGGTCGTTGCCAGAGCCCAGTGTTTCTGTTCTTGGGTAGGACCGCAGTTGCATATTACAACGATCAATAGAAAGGAAATTCGCACTAATAAAACGGGTAATGCTATCCGTCGCATTTTCACTGTGTTATTTTCTCCGACTCAACCACCAAGAAAGCGTTACTACAGAATACCGAGTATCACAGAAAAGTCAACGGTGTAAGTAGCATAAAGCACGGCCTCAATGAATAGCTTTCAACAAAATAGCAACCGCCCCACCCCGGTACATAGAATTCTCCACTAATGTCCAGCCATTTGCCAAGTAGAAATTAACATGCCTTTTTTCTCTGGTATACAGATACAGATGCTCCATAGCCATACTCTTTGCTTCTGCAATACCGGCTTCGATAAGACTAATACCTACACCCTTATTGCGGCTATGCTTTACTACATATAACGAGGCCAGCCACGGTGAGTACTGCATTCTGGTATCCATGTCATATTCCTTTAGGCTCACCGTTCCGATGACCTCTGCCTGGTCAACCGCTACCAGTGCCAGGGGCAATCGATCGGTATTGAGCCGCTGTCGCAGCCGTTCCGCGATCGCATCTACATCCAATCCAGGATGGTACGCTCCCCATTCGCGGTGGAACCACGCGGCAATTGTGGGGACCCACTCGCTATGCTCCTTCAAATATTCGATCTTCATATTACCCGTGCTGCTACCATAAGCATTTATAATCGCTTCTGCATCTCGAACACCTCAACGCCATAGTAAGGCCTCTTGTTTCCGGTACGCTCATAGCCCATCCTTCTGTACAGAGCAATCGCCATCTTCAGGAACTCACAACACTCGAGAGATATGACGGAGCACCCCTTGTCACGCGCACGCTCTTCAACCGCTTTCAATAAGTAATAACCCATTCCTTTACCCTGGACTATAGGGTCAACCGCCATGCTGGACAAATACAATCTGCCCTCCTTCCTATAGTGTAAGGCTGCGGTGCCAGCGATCTGACCCTCACGGACCGCAACCAACACATCTATCGTCTTATCCTCGATTCTTCGGCTGACCTCATCCCGCACACAAACCGTCATGTCGTATGCCTGTTGCGTATAATGATCTTTGTATGGACTGAAGGCACAAACCAACACCTCGTGGATCATGTTCACATCGGATGTAACAGCGCTGCGGATTATGATGTCGTTCATTCCTCTATTCAAGATCCTTAAGGATATCCTGAAAAACACAGCGCGGCGGGCTCTGATACATATAATCTTGCCTGTCAGGCGACTTGGACCGTCTGTTCAATAAATCAAATGCAAGCGGTAAACCGGCAATTTTTGCTCTTCTTTACCCCTATGGTCCACTAACCGTAAAATCGATAGGCATCGATACCCATACCCGAACCGGCAGACCCTCAAATTCCGGAGGACTGAATTTCGTTCTCCAACCATTCTTGATCGCGACGTTATCCAACTCCATGAATCCGCTCGATTCCTTCATTTTCACATCTAGAACATCACCATCATCATCAACCAACAATCTAAGCACTACTACCCCTTCTTGCCGCTTTGCCGCAGCACTTGAGGAAAAAACGACATTCGGGATATCTCGAATATGAGGTTCTTTGGAAAGCCTATGATAAGGCACGATTGGTTTGGTTATCGAATCATAAGACGCACCGGTCGTATCATCGGGAAGTATGTACTTCCATTTTCTTTCGGTCAACAAGACGAGTTGACTATCATCGGCAACGGCAATCGGTGACACTATCATCTCAGCTCCTTCAGGTAGCTCATATAGCATCCATGTTTTGTCTTGGTCCAGAATGACTGTTGCCCCATTGCCGGTCACTGCCATGTAACCTTCGGTTTCGAGAACCGCGCAAGATAGTAATATCATGAAAGCAAATAGCATTAGATACTTCCTCCTTCTTCCAGCAAGTTTCTACGCCACACTCACTCCGTTGTAATCATCACGCGCCATACCACTCCCTGTTCACTACAGCTTATCAAAACCACCACTACAGATTTTGGGAGATTATAGTATAACTACCATGAAGTGTCAAGTTCGCTGCCAGACAAGCACACTCTCGCCACTGTGGTTCCCTCCTTGACAGGCATACTATAAGAACTACTATTGATACGGACTGGGATGATGACATACCCTACATTCACCTTTGATCTACCCACTAAGCTCATGTACGGGTTCAAAATCAACGACCAATTACCCAAAATACTCGGCGATCTCGGCATCAAGCACCCAATGATCGTTACGGATCAGGGTGTGAGAAAGAAAAAACTAATAGATGATTTTACGAACTGCCTGAAGGATATCGGCTTGCCTCATGAGATCTTCGATAGCATCGAGCCAAATCCTAAAGATTACAATGTGGATCACGGTGTTGCCGAGATCATCAAGTATAAGTGTGATGGCATCATTACTATTGGCGGGGGCAGTCCAATGGATTGTGCTAAGGCCATGGCAGCAGTGGCCACAGTAGGAGGCCACGCGCGTGATTATGCAGGCAAAGGAAGAATCCAGCAAACGGTACTGCCCATAATCGCAGTGCCCACTACGGCTGGGACCGGTAGCGAGGTCACATTTGGGGCGGTAATCACCGACAGTGATCGTAAATTCAAGTTTACTATCAAGGGCACGAGCCTCGCCCCCAAGGTAGCCCTAATCGACCCGGGGCTCACCGCATCCATGCCCCCTGATTTAACCGCGGCCACGGGCATGGACGCGCTTACCCATGCCGTAGAGGCATACACGGCTAAGAACGCTCACGCTATTTCTGATGCGTTTGCGCTATCGAGTATCGACCTCATCTGGACCAACTTGCCCGTGGCTTTCCGTCAAGGAACGAATATCGAGGCCCGAACCGGCATGCTAATTGGGAGCCTAATGGCCGGCATCGCCTTCAGCCACTCTGATGTCGGAGCTGTTCATTGCATTGCCGAAGCCCTTGGTGGCATGTATGACATTCCGCATGGAGTGTGCAATGCGGTCATGCTTCCAACGATAATGAAATACAATCTTCCCTTCTGCAAAGAACGCTACGCGCGAATCGCCACTGTCATGGGTCTGGAATGGGAAAATCCGGAAACCGGTGCACAAAAGGCCGTGCAAGCAGTGACGCAAATGGCCGTGGATGTAGGACTACCGCAATTCTCTTCTTTCGGTATCAATCCCAAGGATTTCAGAGTGCTGGCGATCAACTCGGCCGAGAATGGCAGCAATCCCAGCAATGCCCGGCCAATGACACATAAGGACTACGAGACCATCCTCAACGAACTCCACGGATCCTAAAAACCCATTTCTTTCTAGTATCCTGTAAGGCGTACCAGCATCAGCAAATCTAGAGCAGCAAATAGCTGGCAAGTACACAACATCGAATGACACAGTGACTTAATGACTCGATGACAACCGGTTATGGAACAGAGAAACCTACAGATCCATTGCCTTGCATGAGTGACAGGGAAAAGCCATCAGGCACTGTGGGCTCAAACGACCATAACAATACCGCCCAACGTGTGCGCAACAATACACCACCATATTGTACCCGTCTTCTTTGCCAAGAAAGCCAGATACAGCCCGAATAGACCTGACCCCACGATCAAGCCGACAACATTGGAGTTCGGAGAGACTGACCCAGGTGCATAGTGCCAGAGTGCAAACCAAAATGCTGGCCAGATCATCCTGTAGAAGATACGCCTTGGAAACAGACTCATGTATACACCACGCCATAATATTTCCTCAAAGAAACCATTACCAAATGCAGTAGAAATGCAGAGCACGGTCCATAACATGTTCGGCTTTATGTAGTCAGTTCTGCTCAGGATTCTGAACATTACGGTCATTAAGAGAGGAAAAGCTACTAAAAGCAACACCCTTGCACGCGGTTTTCTCGGACGGATCAGTTCAAGTACTTTCCGTTTTCCGACAATCAACAACGGAAAAAACGCACACCAGATCCCCCAATATACCCAGAACCCTGTATACCAGGCAATTCTACTACCATAGATCTGCGCCAACTGTCGATACACAAAGAGCATGAATACAATCAGCAAAACCGGCGTAACCAATGCGATTTTTTGCCTATTACTCATATCCGTACTCACAACTCAACGGGTAGAATCATTGATTTGGTGGCGAAGATTCCCCCGTGCACAGGAGGATAATTGGAGACTAAAATTGTGTTTAGGTGTCGGCGCTGTTCTAAGCAGGACGTGGCTTCGTTGGATCGCGCACAAATGCCGACAATATCACGGACACGATACTGACGATCAACGCGCCCAAAAATGCCGCCCAAAAACCATCCACATAAAAACCGACGTGAAACCAGTTGACTGCGATCAAAGAGGCAAGCCATAAGGTCAATGCGTTAATAACCAGCAAGAAGAGACCCAGCGTAAAGATAACGAGTGAACAGGTCAGGAAGGCCAGTATCGGCCTCACGATCGCGTTTACCAGTCCCAGGATGACTGCCATCACGGCAAAGATGAGCCAGGCATTGCCTTCAACCCTAATACCTGGCACCAACCAGGCAGCCACAAAAAGCGAAACAGCAACGATCACCCAACGGATCAATAATTTCATTTACAACTCCTTTTACGATTGTAACCCAGTAAACATTCCTTGTCAACGTCGCATCACACTAAATCCGAATGACTAAAGGACCTAATGACACAATGACTCTTACATAGCGTAGTATGAGGACTGGGTTATTCGGGTTTCTCTTCTTTCTGGACTTTCGAATCCTCCTGTTCCTTCATCAATAGGTCTTCTGCCTTTGAAAAATGCATCTGGAATATCCGCCACTTGCCGTCGATCTTCTCGAGCACACCACTCCAACGAACATTTTCCCAGTTGGCCGGCTCACCTTGAAACTCGTTGTAGTCATTCAGTATGCAAGCCCACCAAGCCGTCTTTTCCGTAGGTGACATGTGAATGCGAAAATCATTTATCTCCACTTTGATTGCCTTGAAATCATCGCGCATGAAGAAATTCTCAGTCACCTTCTTGAATTTCTCGAAACCGATCATCGTAGCCCGGGAATCAGGTTGAAAGAAAAACAACTCGTCATTCTGAGCCATGCTCGAATACACCAGCGCAGTATCCTTACCCCGCACTGCCCACTCGATGCTTGCCCTAATCGTCTCCTCTATTGCAGCCAACTCATCGTGAGGATTATTGATATTGTTGAAAGTAAACTGCTCGCTCATCTCGACCTCCTGTTTCAATACATTCTCGTCGGCTGGTGTTTCGGCTGATAAGAGTCCGGCGCCGATAATCATTACAGGAATTATCGCAGACAGCACTATATCGCTTTTCATACAAGCCTCCTTGATACGCTTTCTGATCTTGCCAAACTTGTCTGAAGTCACTGGGCTGCTTTACTTAACGCCTCACCCATTTGCTCAAATATACTGATGCCATTCACATACTGCTCACAGGAATTATCACAGCGATGAATTACCAAATACGTGCTTTATTGCATCACCCTCCGTGCCTAAAGACCAGCCACACATAATTCTTTTCCAGCTTCTCGCATTTCTTCAATCTCC
>JASFEK010000019.1:0-17357 GCA_050124875.1 Caldifarciminota bacterium
CAAGATTTTCATTCCTTGTGGGGTAGCCACTGCGGCCATTCTCTGTCGTTGGATTAGGAATACTCTAAAGTCTACCGGCCAAATTCAAAATGAATGCCGCCTGAAAATTGTCGCTGAATATCAGTATATTTCGGGGATGAAAGTCTGCAAAATATAGCCCTCCACGGAGGATCTGCGACAGGTTGGGGGTTAGGTTGGTGTTGATATTGACATTTTTAGTGTTTAGGTATATGATTCGTCGTGGGGTAATCGGATAGCCGCTCCACGTGAGAGGAAAGTCCGGGCTTCACAGGGCAGAATGCTTCCTAACAGGAAGTCCCGTGCCGCGGGTACGGGGGGAAAGTGCCACAGAAAATGAACCGCCCCGCACCTTTTGTGCGGGGCAAGGGTGAAAAGGCGAGGTAAGAGCTCACCGCTCTGATGGTGACATCAGGGGCATGGCAAACCCCATTCGAAGCAAAACCAAGTAGTTCCGATCGAAGTGGCCCGCTTTTCTTCGGTGCACATTGTGCCGGAGGGCGGAATGGGTAGGTTGCGCAGAACCCAGTAGTGATACTGGGACAAGAGAAATGGCTATCTATTACAGAACCCGGCTTATAGATTACCCCACATGTGCCGTTATTGACACCATGCTGTTTGGGGTTATCATTTGCAGACCTGAAAGCAATCAGATAACATAAGGGGATTGTGGAAAGTATTCATGACAAAATGGCAGGCAAAGAACAACAATACCGCAGCAACCGATATTGAAATCCGGGGTAAGAAAATTCCCAAGGTAATCGTTCAGATATTGAAGAACCGCGGTTGTGAGACAACGCGGTCAATCGAAAAATTCTTCGCGCCGTCACTCGATGACCTTCACGACCCATTCCTGATCGCAGATATGGAAAAAGCGGTCGACCGCATAGTGCAGGCAATAAGCAACCAAGAAAAGATCCTTATTCACGGAGACTATGATACTGACGGCATAACCGGTGCCGCACTTTTGATCAAGAATCTAAGGGAATTCGGACTCGACGTCAACTACTACATTCCTAATCGACTTGAAGAGGGTTACGGTCTGCAAAAGAGCGGTGTTGACCGGGCACATGCAAAACAATGCTCGCTCATCATTACCGTTGATTGCGGAAGCAGTGCCATTGATGAGATCGCATACGCCCGAAAAAAAGGTATCGATGTCATCGTCTGCGACCATCACCGACCCAAGAGCGTACTGCCGGATGCACTCGCCATGATCAACCCAAAGACACCGGACAGCAACTATCCTTTCCCTGATCTCGCCGGGGTTGGCGTCGCCTTCAAGTTACTCCAGGCCCTGCACGATAAGATGCATCGGCCGAAAGAGCAGTGTCATGAAGATCTTGACCTCGTTGCCTTGGGCAGCGTTGTCGACATTGTCCCCCTAATAGATGAGAACCGCATCCTGGCGAAGTACGGTATCAGCCGAATGCCCAAGAGCAAGAAGCCCGGGATCCAGGCATTACTCGAAGAGACCGGATTGAAAAAGGGCGTGACTGCCTATCATCTTGGATTCGTAATCGGTCCCCGGATCAATGCCTGCGGTCGACTGCGCGACGCGAGAAGTGCCCTGGAACTGATGCTCACCAGCGACATGTCTCGCGCACTCGAAATTGCCCGCAGTCTTTCACTGGATAATCAGGAACGCAAAAGCATTGAAGACGAAATCCACGGTGAAGCGATATCCATGATCCAGGCCGAGGGTTATGACCAGGACCAGGTGATAGTCGTGGCAAATGAAGGCTGGCATGAGGGTGTTCTTGGTATTGTCGCATCAAGGATCACGAATGAATACTACCGCCCAGCACTCGCATTGTCAATCAAGGAAGGAGCGGCCAAGGGCTCGGCGCGTTCGATCCCGGGGGTCGACATAACCGAAGCCATTGGCACGTGCCACGCATTACTCATCAAGTACGGCGGCCACAAGCAGGCGGCTGGTCTCGAACTGGAAAGCAAGAACCTGGACTCATTGCGTGCGTGTCTGAATGCTTATGCTAAGGGCTTGGATAGTGCGATTTTTGAACGACATAGTATGTATGATACGGAGCTGGATCTCACCGGCATCACGCCTGAGGTGATCTATTTCCTCAAGTACTTCGAGCCTACCGGCATGGCCAATCCTCAACCCGTGTTTCGTGGTTGTGACTTCGAGGTAGTTGGTATCCCCAGGGTAGTGGGCACGAACCACCTGAAGATAGCGCTGAGAAAAGGAAGTAAGGCATTTCCCGCCATCGCTTTTGACCAGGCCGAGGATATTCTCGGTATTGAGATCGGCAAGACACGCGTGAATTGCCTGTATTCAATCGCCGAGGATGCCTTTCTGGGTAAGCGAAAAGTTCTATTAAGAATAAAAGAGATGGAGATACGCGAACCATGAACTGGCAGCTCATTAATGTGAACAAGGTTCAGTTTTTCCGTTTCATATGGAAAGAATACCGTGCCCTCTACTCGACCAGAAACGGACAGGAGCATCTGATCCGGGTTCTTGACCCGGTTTTTCTTAAACAGACCCACTCGGCCATCATCATCGATGTCGACTCCGTGAATGAAAGGACGGGCGACGGATTGACTGCATCAAGGGGAAAACGCCTGGGTATCCGAATCGCGGATTGCCTACCCGTATATGCCTTTACCCGCGACCGAATAGCCGTGATCCATTGTGGCTGGCGTGGTATTATCCAGGGTATAGTCCGCAAGTTGAAAAAACAACTCAAGGGTTTCCACTATTGCCTGGGTGCGTCGATCGGGCCTTGCTGTTATGAGGTAAAACAGGATGTCGTCGACCGTTTCCTGCCGGATTATACCCCGGCTGTCCTTCACCGTGATGGCCGGTATTTTCTGGATCTAAAGGCAGCGGTCGTCCAAGACTTGGGGGAAGATGACCTGCTTGGGTCCCTCGATCTCTGCACAAAATGCCATCCTGAATTCTTCTATTCTAACCGGCGCGGCGATACCCAGAGAAATTACGCGCTGGCCGGTGACGATAAGATTGACCCGGAGATTGTCCTGCGCTAATATGGTATGATGAAAACAATATTGCTCCTCTTTCTTACACTGCCGGCTCTTCTCATTGCTCAGGAATGGACCATGCTTGTTTACATTGCGGCCGACAATGATCTTGTGCAATGGGCTGATTCGGATCTCGTCGAGATGGAGCAGTACGGTTCAAATGCTGACATCTCGGTTGTAGTTCAGATCGATAGACCGTCGATCGGGGCACAGCGTCTCCTCGTCGGCCAGGGTTCATCATTCCCGATCCAGGATCTGGGTATCATTGATATGTGTTCATGGGAAACCCTGAATGATTTCCTATCCTGGGGCATCAGCAGTTTCCCGGCAGACAATTACCTGGTCATTCTCTGGGATCATGGCACGGGGTGGACAGCAATGCCCAATAGATCCTTTGGTACTGACTGGTCGAGCGGCAACGTTCTCAGCATCGCCAACGGTGATTTTCGAAAGGCTCTGTCTACGGCTTATGAACATACTGATCAGCGTATCGATCTCTTCGTCTTCGATGCCTGTCTGATGCAGCAGATCGAAGTCGCCTTTGAACTGAAACCATACGCACGGGTGTTGCTTGCGCCTCAATCGGTAATGCCCCTTGCTGGATTACGCTACGACGAAATACTCCAAGACCTGCACGCAAATCCAGCAATCGCCGCGACCGATATCGCGCACACTATCATACGAAGCACCGTGGATAATTACCGTGGTGTACAACCGGTGGCTATTTCTGCCATCAACCTCCAGGGGATAAATGACATCCGGAAGTACTCGGCACGGCTAACACAACGACTAATGCATACACCGCCCAATCAAATGCTAAAAGAACTCAGAAACACAATACAGACGATCCCGGCCATCGGCTGCATTCCGGACTCGACCGATGACTACGTCGACCTGGGTGATTTTCTGTTCGGGATTGACGAGCTCATTGCCATACCCGATACAAGAGATCTCCTTCGAGCCTACGCGCGCACGATCATCCATAATGATCATTGGGGTGAGGGTTTCTCGAATACCACCGGGCTCACCGCATGGTTCCCTGATGAATACCGTCAATTCAAGCAACTACTCAATTACTACCGCCCCCTTGGCTGGACCGTATCGAGATGGCTTGAGCTATTGAACTGGTTATATGACTGCGATGACATCAGACCCGATGCAGTAGCATTGACCGCTAATAACACCAGCAACAACGAAGTTTGCCTTACCTGGACTGAGGCCTATGATCTCTCGCCGGTGCGGTACCATATTTACGAGGCAGTGGACACGATCAGCATGCTGTATGATCCCTGCGAGGATTCAAGCCGCTGGGATCTCAATGGTTTCACACTAAGTGAAACGTATTATCATGGCGGTTCCCGGTCGTTCTTCTCGGGAAATGCTAGTAACCTGCAGAACCACATGGAGACCAAGAACAGCATAATCGTTGAAGACCTCGGACTGTTGAGTATCTACCTTCACTACAATACTGAAGACATCAATGATTCACTGATCATACAGCACGGTCCGTTTCAGGATGTACATTATGGAACCAGTAATGGTTGGGTTGAACGCAGGATACTCTTGCCGCCCGGGGATCACCCGCTGCGCATCTCATACCATACCAGCAGTACAATGAACATGGGTGGCTGCTATATCGATGACATATCACTCCATGAGATGTCCAACGGCCAACTGATCCGCGCGGATTACCGCGACACCACTCTCTTTATACACAATGAGCTAAGGGGCAATCATCTGTACGCAGTCTACGCTGAGGACAATCACGCGAATAAGGGAAACTTGAGTACCTTGATCAGTATTTCCTTAGAAGAATACGCGGTTCCGTACTCGATACCCAATCCCTTTCAGAGCTCATGCACCATCATGCTCGACTATCCGGATACACTCGACCCGGTGGTTGAGATCTATTCCCTGGGCGGTGCATTGGTCAAGCAGTTCAGTGCAAATCAAATAATCAATAAACGAATTTTCTGGGACGGCAGGAACGAGGACGAGCGTGATGTCGCATCCGGATTGTATTTTGTGATCGTGAAGGAAAACGGCTTCAAGAAAATCGGTAAGATCGCACGCCAGAGATGAAAAGTAGAATCGCCCTTGTCGCACACGGCGGCGCCGGAGGTATCAACTACCCTCGGCGGCGCAGCCGAGGATTAAAAGAGGCAGCCCGCGCAGGATATGATATCCTTGCCGCCGGCGGGTCCAGTCTCGACGCGGTAGAACAAGCAGCGATCATACTCGAAGACATCTCGGTCTTCAACGCCGGCACTGGATCCTACCTGAACCTAAAGGGCGACGTCGAAATGGACGCCTCCATAATGACCAGCGACCTACGATTCGGCGCCGTCGGAATCGTCAGGAACATCAGGAACCCCATATCGCTGGCCCGTATTGTCATGGAAGAGACTGATCATCTCCTGCTCTGCGGTGATAATGCCGTGAAATTCGCACGCCTCAAGGGAATGAAGTACTACAATCCTAAGACCAGAGAAAAGGAACGTATTTGGCGGCGAAAAAAACAAAAACGCCAGAGCAACTATTTCAGAAGGGTCTTCGACCTGGACGCACACTACGGCACCATAGGCGCTGTAGCGATCGATAAGCAGGGGTTGATCTCAGTGGCCACGTCGAGCGGCGGAATAAACCTAAGGCTACCCGGCCGCGTGGGCGATACCCCGGTAATCGGTGCCGGCACCTATGCCGATCGCAATGGAGGAGTCAGCACGACTGGCCACGGGGAGGAAATAATGCGCCACCTGCTCGCTTTCCGGGCCGTGCATGCAATGACCCGACTGAACGCGCGTTCGGCTGGAGAGCAAGTAATCCGGTATGCCACTGAGCACGGATGTAGGTGCGGACTGATTGGCATCAGCCGGAAAGTGGACATCGTTTTCTTGAGTAACACAAAGGCAATGTCCTGGTGTTATATCAAGAACGGGGTAATGCGTTCCTTCAAGTACTAGTTCTCGCAATTGACAAACACATCCGGACAGATATAATCTGTCATGGCTCGAATCGATAATGTACTATGTCCGGTCTGCCTGTTCACTTCGAACTACATAAACCTGATCGTCACCGACGAGGAGTACTATGTTTGCCCTAAATGCAAGGCCACCTTTTCCTATGAAGAACTAATGCAGTTGTATACGATCAGCCAGTTCACATATGAGATGAACAAACCAAAGCATAAACCCACCCCGTAACACGACCAACATTCAGCTTTCTTCAGAAGGATCAGAACAGCCCTTCGATTTCTTGTGCCGAAGGGTTACGCTGCAGTTTGTAGAAGAATATCTTCCGATAATCTTCCGTGGGTTGCTCATAGACTTCACTATTGAACACATTAACCTTCAGCCAGCCCTTACTGGCAATGATGGTGCCAACGACAAACTGTAACAACAGAATGCCTACCGTCACGGCGATCGTCATTGGTGTAACGAATGTCTTTATTGAAAAGTCAACCATACGACTCTGTTCGAGCGCCGGCTTCGCGTACGCAACCTCGATTTGCCCGGTCGACAGCAAATGATACAGACATGAATAAGTATGGAATTTCCCCAGACCGCTAATTTCCACAAGATCGTTAACCGTGCGTCTCTCGTCGATCAACGATAAAACCCGGGCTTCGTCCTCTTTGGGCTGCAGTTTTAGCTCGGGGCGATCTACTCTCTTGAACACGATCTCACCGGAAGAGATCGCTTTCGAAATCCTGGGCCACTCATCCAGCCGGCGCGCCGATTCCAAGATTAGACCCTCGGTATGCATCCGGATCTTGATGATGCTCTTCGGATAAATCAATGCCCCCTCTTCGAACTTGAACTCCCCCTCATTCCAGGTAAAGAGCTCGTCCATCACCTCCTGTATCTTGAACTTTATCGTGCGTTCCAATTCTTCGATCGTCAGATACTTATCTTCAATGATTATGTTCATTAGCGGCCGCTTCGTCTCATGATGAATGTCCTCTATCATATCAAAAAGGTTCTTGCCGATCATACCTGATTTGACAAGGTATGTTTCTAGTCTTTCGACACGTTCGCCCAGTTCGAAGAATGCGCCGGTTATATCACCATCAATGAAACCAACGTCAACGACCTCAGTGCCCTTTCTGATCTTGAGCACACCGGTAAGCCGCTCGCGTGAAATGAGCTGCAGAACACTCGTGATATTGAGACTGCTTAAATCACCCTCAATCGCCATGAGAACCCCGCATTGCCAGGAATGAATAGAGATAGGTTAACAGGGCAATGCTTACCGCACCGAGCACGAACAACGGTGTTGTTGAGAGACTCACCCACCCTGCCGGTTTAATGAAGAACCGTGGAAACAACAGTGGTATATATCCAAGCATGACAACAAAGACAACTATCAACCCCGTGAAATTCCGCCCCATGTAGATCAATCCAGCACCCGGGATTATCAGGTTGACCAGATATGCAACCATGGAACTGTACCGTCTACGCCGGCTCCCGACTGAATGCTTAAGAAGAGCTTCCATCTCGACATTTTCAGTCGATTTTAGCTTGGTGAAGCACTCCTTACACATTATTTCGTCATCCATCTCTTCCTGACATTTCCTGCATATCGCACGGCCGCAGGTCCCGCAGTAGAAAGGAGCGGGAAATCTAAAAGGAAGAAAGGTGAGCACGAATATTATGAGAAAGGGAAGAACATACATCGGATTAACGACCCCGAAAAACTGGAGTGGTTCAGAGAAGATCATTTCATAATAGTCACCGGCGGTCGGCATAATATCCACCGGGTTGTTTGATGCCGAAGAGTAATTCCGCCGCCGCGCTTCAGCCATATACCTTGATGACTCGCTATACTCAAGATTCCTCAACCTCAGTAACCCCATGTTGAAGAACGGCTCCCCTCGACGATCGGCGCGCATCGCGTAGTGGTAAAGGGTCTCGGCTTTGGCTTCTTCTTCGTATATCAAATAGATGTTGGCTAGATTGTTGACGACTGCAATATCACGATGCCCCTGGTAATACATCTCTTCGTACACCGACATCGACTTCTCTAAATCTCCACTTTGCTTGTATGCATAGGCTAGGAATATCTTGTCTTGGTCATTATTCGCATCAATTCTCGGTTTGCTGTCATAATAGACCATCTCGTACATACTATAATTCCTTGATTTCTTGGTGAGGAATTCAACAAAATGATTGATGGGCAATGAAAAGATGAATATCACGACCATGGATATAATGATGAACCTCAACCAGTTACGTTCCCGCGTGTTGATTGTAAGAAGCAGCAGGATAGTATAACTGAGCATTATCAGATATAGATTACGGAAGACCAATACCGGGAAAAGAAGAAAGGCAAGACCCATAAGACCCTTTATTCGGTTATGATCCTGAGGATCGATACGATGGCTGATCATGGGCATATAGTATATGATCTTCGTCAATACGTAGACAAACCCGCACATGAACATGGCAAAAAAGATGAGTATGACTGCATTCGTGAGAAGGAAGATCTGACTACGGAAATCGGAAAAGACCGGCAGAGAAAATGCCGATATCACGGGGTCAAGATTTCGTTTCCGGACCGCAAGTACCAGGAATGATAGAAAGTTTTCTATGGCTGATGAATCGAAATGGCTGGCAAGCTGCAGTTTACCCATTGCCGTCTCGTAGTCGGCATCCTTTGCCTCCCAACGCAACACTGCAGAAAGATAAAAATTGCGCCTCATACCTGCCCGTTTCAGCAGTGAATCGGCCTGTGGATCATCAGCGCTGTTACGCCAGAACCATAGTATAACAGGGTTGTCTGAAAAATCCGAAATATCGTATCTACCTTGTGTCAGACCGGTGAAAATCACCTCGCTCTGCGGAGATTGAAGGAAGGATTCGTACCGGACATCAAATTGACAGAAAAATAGAAGAATTAGGGCAAGCATCGTGAAATTATAGAAGAAATTTTATATTTGTCAATACTTAATCGATACTTAAGTTCAGTCCGGCTCTGTTTGACCGCATATAGACTGTATTTCTAGCACTTTTCTTGACTTTCTTGGCTTCTTAGATATAATTAGTTCGTTTCACGTGTACGAATTCGAAGACCATATTATTGGTAAGCACACATTTTCGAAAGGAGGACTTAATGCCTCAGGTAAGAATTCTGGAGGAAGTTTGCAAGGGCTGTGGACTATGCTGTGACGATGTCTGCCCGGTAGATATTCTCATACTCTCCCCAGACCGGATCAATTCCAATGGCTATCACCCCGCAGAGGTAACCGACGTCAGCAAATGCACGGGCTGTGGATACTGCTTCAAGATCTGTCCAGAACCGGCAATTGAAATATACAAGTAGAGGAGGATGTATGGCGCAAAAGAAATTGATGTATGGCAATCACGCAATAGTCGAAGGGGTTCTTGCTGCTGGGTGCCGGTTTTTCGCTGGATATCCAATCACTCCACAAAACGAAATTCCAGAATACATGTCGATCAGGATGAACGAAATCGGCGGCGTCTTCATCCAAACCGAGAGTGAAATTGCCGCGATAAACATGCTCTTCGGTGCAGCCGCTGCCGGGAAGAGAGCCATGACCTCATCTTCCTCCCCGGGTATCAGTCTAATGCAGGAAGGCATCTCGTACATCGCCGGCGCTGACATTCCGGTTGTCGTGGTAAACGTCATCCGCGGCGGTCCTGGGTTAGGCAACATTGCACCTGCTCAGTCTGATTACTACCAGGCAACACGCGGCGGCGGGCATGGTGATTATTTCACAATCACACTGGCACCGAATTCTGCTCAGGAACTATACGAATTCCCTAAACTGGCCTTTGAGCTGGCCGAGAAATACCGAAATCCCGCATTGATACTCGCTGACGGGCTACTCGGCCAGATGATGGAGGCCGTTGAATTCACCGGTGAACCGGTAAAGCCGGATGCACTACCAGAGCCGTCTTATGCCCTGAGCGGCTGTAAGGGAAGAGAACGCAGGGTTGTCAGGTCATACGATCTGAAACCCGGCCGACTCGAGGAATGGAATTTCCAGCGTCAGAAGAAATACGAGAAAATAATAAAGAAAGAGCAGCGTTCTGAAGCCATATCCTGTAATGATGCCGACCTGATCATAGTTGCCTATGGAACCTGCGCCCGGGTCTGCAGCGCGGCGGTTAGAATGGCGCGCGAAAAGGGCATGAAGGTGGGTTTGTTCAGACCCATTACACTATGGCCTTTCCCCAAGGATACACTCGCGGAATTCGCTAAAAAGACCGAGGACTTCTTGGTCGTTGAAATGAATCTCGGGCAGATGGTTGATGACGTAAGGCTTGCCACTGATTGCCGGAAGAAGATCCACTTTCACGGTCGTCCTGGAGGAGGCGTCCCCACCCCACCTGAAATCTACGAGAAAATCGAGACCATACTAGGAGGCACTCAATGAAGCAGATCTTCGGACGACCAGCAGGACTGACCGATGTTCTTCAGCGATACTGCCCAGGCTGCGGCCACGGAATCGTGCATCGTATTATCGGTGAACTATTGGTGAAACTGGACATTCGTGAGCGAACCATCGGCATCGCTCCGGTTGGATGTTCAGTATTCGCAGACGAGTATTTCAACTGCGACATGATCCAACCTCCGCATGGTAGAGGCCCCGCGGTCTCGACCGGGATCAAGCGTTCCCGGCCAGACTGTATTGTCTTCAGCTATCAAGGAGACGGAGATCTTGCTGCGATCGGAACAGCAGAGATCGTCCACGCGGCAGCGCGCAACGAGAACATCACGGTTATCTTCATCAACAATGCCATATTCGGTATGACTGGTGGTCAGCTTGCTCCCACCACCCTGCCGGGGATGAAATCGACTACTTCGGTGCAGGGTCGTGATATAAAGAAACAGGGATACCCGATAAAGGTATGCGAACTGCTCGCTGGTCTTGACGGCCCGTACTATCTTGAACGGACTGCGGTCAACACCCCCAAGAGCATAATCAAAACCGAAAAGGCACTACGCAATGCATTCAAGAATCAAATTGAGAATAAGGGTTTTTCTCTGGTCGAAATATTATCAATGTGCCCTACGAACTGGGGTATGACGCCAGTTCAATCCAAGAAATGGATCGAAGAAACCATGATACCGTATTTCCCCCTTGGAGAATACCGGAACCGGGCAAAGGAGGAAAAATGACCCAGGAGATCATTATTTCAGGGTTCGGTGGACAAGGGATAGTATCATCCGGCATCATTCTCGGCTATGCTGGATTGGTCGAAGACAAGAACGTAACCTTCTTTCCATCCTATGGTGCAGAAATGCGTGGCGGCACGGCAAATTGCTCGGTTGTGATATCAACCGACCCTGTAGCATCACCAATCGTTGCCAACCCCGATGTTGTCATAATCATGAATGAACCGTCTCTCGCGCGCTTCGAACCATCCGTGAAACCCGGTGGCATTCTTTTCTATAACAAAACACTGATCAAATCTGAACCAAAACGAACTGATATCACGGTAATCCCCATCGAAGCCAACGCGATTGCCGAAGAGATAGGTCAGGGAAGGATTGCCAACATGGTGATGCTCGGAGCCTTGATCAAGAAAACCGGCCTTCTGAAGATTGAAACACTGAAAAAGGCGCAACGCGATAGGTTTGGGAAGGCAACAGAGGAACAGCTCGCGTTGAACGACAAGGCACTGGAACGAGGCTATGAACTCATCTAGCCAATTTATTTAGGCAGAGATCTAAAGAACTCGTTCACTCGCAAATAATACCATGTTGGATGATGTTCTGCCTTTGGTAAGAAAACCCATTCGCTACACGGGCGGCGAATACAATATCACGATAAAAAATAACCCACGGGTGTATATCGGGCTGGTCTTTCCTGAGATATACGATTTGGGTATGTCTAATCTCGGAATAAAGATCGTGTACCATCTCTTCAACAAGGAAGAAGATATTCAGTGTGAGCGGATCTTTGCACCCTGGCCCGATTTTGGCGACCACCTCAGGACAAAGAAAATTTCTCCGTACGGGCTTGAAACCAGGCGTCCACTGAATGACTTCGATGTACTTGGCTTCTCGTTGCAGAGTGAATTATGCTACACAACTGTAATGTATATTCTGGACCTCGCCCACCTGCCATTACGCTCGACTGACCGGATCGAGCGCCAACCTATCCTGATCGCTGGGGGTCCAGCAACACTAAACCCAAGACCGTTATCCAATCTCTTTGATGCTTTCGTGATCGGAGACGGAGAACCTGTGATCGGCGCGATAAGCGACATTCTGCGAAATATCCCAAGAACAGAAAAAAACGCTCGGCTCCAAGCTCTGGCCAAGATAGCCGGCGTCTGGGTACCGGCCATCCATGGTTATGACCTTCGGATAGAAAAAAGTACGGTACGCTCGCTCGACGAAGAAACACTGCCACTGCCGCCGATCCTGCCGATATGCGACGTCACGCATGACCGCTACGTGGTCGAAGTGATGCGCGGCTGCACATGGGGCTGTCGCTTCTGCCAAGCCGGATACGCAAACCGTCCATTGCGGGTACGATCCGACTCTGATATCCTGAGGGCGGTTGAAAAAGGAATCAGACAAACCGGGTGGGAAGAGGTGTCTCTGCTTTCTTTCTCGATACTCGATTATCCCGACTTGCTGAATTTGATCAGACGGCTTAACGAGATTTTGTCAAAGAAACGCGTGAGTATATCGCTACCTGCCATGCGTGGCGAACTATTCACCGAAGAGCTGGCCTTACTACTAAAGGAGATCAAGAAGAGCGGGTTAACCTTCGCACCCGAGACCGCCAGCGAGAACTTGCGTCGTCGCCTCAACAAGTCTTTCTCGAACGAGCGCCTGATTTCCTCGATCAACACTGCCTACCGCCTGGGGTGGAAACAAGTCAAATTATATTTCATGATCGGCTTACCCTTTGAACATGAATCTGACATCGACGAAATCAACAAACTGAGCACGACGATACTGGAAGCCTACCGCAAGGGCAGAATCAAGATCTCGGTTAGTCCTTTTATCCCCAAACCGCACACTCCCTTTGAATCAGTTGAATTCGCACCGCTCGAGGAACTGCATAGTAAGATCGAGAAGATCAGGCAGCACAGAAAACGTCGCCTGGACATCAAATACCAATCGCCAGAGGTATCCTATATCGAGGCAGTCCTATCACGGGCCGACGAGAAAATATTACCGGTCATCGAAACGGTGTACAAAAAAGGCGGCAAATTCGAAGAATGGCGCGAGGGTTTCGATTTCAACCGCTGGCAAGAATCGTTCCAGGAAAACGATATCGATCCGCAGAGATATCTTGAAGCGAAAAAGCAAAACCCGTGGGATATCGTTGATGTCGGGATAAGCAAGGGTTTCCTGGACAAGGAATTCCAGAGATCCCGGCTTGGGATCGCAACAGAGAATTGTTTCTACGAAAAATGTGTAAAATGCCAAGCTTGCGATGGTGCCCGGTCCACACATTACGAGAATCAGGATAAATACCTTGGGACGGTCCGTGAGACCCCTAAACAAGGTCTACCGGCAGTCTATCGTGTGAAGTACACGGTGGGAGAGCCATACCGCTATGCGTCCCACCTTGATATTACCCGTACCATCTACCGCACGCTGCGCCGTTCAGATCTGCCAATAAGGTATACCCAAGGGTTTTCCCCGATACCCAAAGTTGCCTTTGGGCCACCCAAGAGTGTCGGCCAGACTTCCAAGGGGGATTTCTTCGACCTCTTCCTTGAGTCTGAGTACTTCGGTAATATCTCGCGCGAGCTGAACACCCGTCTTCCCCACGGCATACGGGTACTGGACATCCGCGCCTTGAATCCAAAGACGCCATCACTTTCCAGTTCGATCAATTTGATACAATATGAGGTCGAGATCAACCAGCAGGACCTGAAGCAATGGCTCGACCCTGATTCTCAAGAACCTGTTTTTGTGGATACAAAATCAGGCAAGAAAAATGTTCTGGATGGAATAGAATCGATATCGATCGGTAACGGTAGTCTAACCTGTGCCCTTTATTGCGGCACCGGGCAAATCAACATCTATGATCTCATATCTTACCTGACCGACCTTCCATCCGAACAGACAAAAAAATTCAAAGTAACGCGAACAATGATGTTCATCAAGAAAGAGGATGAACTCTATTCGCCTATGGAGGTTACGTGAGAAAAAAGGATATTATTGTTAACATCTCAAACACCGAAGCCAGAATCGCGGTAATGCAAAATGGTAACTTTGTGGAATTCTACCTTGACCGTGCAGAGCAAACCAGTCTGGTGGGCAATATATACAAAGGCAAGGTCTTGAATTTAATTTCAGGGTTGAAGGCAGCATTCGTGAATATTGGCATTGAGAAGAATGGCTTTCTTCCCTTGAATGAAATACCATTTGAAGAATTTTCCGAGCTCTTTGAGAGCGAAATTGAAATGGAGCATGAATACCGCCCCGAAGAAATAAAACTGCGGGAAAATCAGGAAATACTCGTTCAGGTAACAAAGGATTCCTACGGGATAAAAGGACCACGCATCACGTCTTACATATCTCTTCCCGGGCGTTACGTGGTATTACTTATCAACGCGAAAAACATCGGAATATCACGCAGGATCCGGCAGAGGCGCGTCCGTGAAATGCTCTTCCGGACCGCCAAGCAAATTAAGCCACAAGGCATGGGCATAATCGTCCGTACGGCAGCGGCCCGCGCCAAGGCTGAAGAAATCAAGAAAGAGGTCGAAGTGCTGCGGCGGGAATGGGAGCGCAGCGTCCAAAAGGCAAAATCACCAGCGCCGTTGTTGATTTACCAGGAACCGGACGCGGTCATAAAGACGGTCCGCGACATATTCAACAATGAGGTACGTAACCTGGTCATTGACTCCGAGCCCATTTACAGCAAGGTCATTACCTATTTAGGTAGGGTCTCACCCCGCATGCGCTCCCGGGTCAAACTATACCGCGATAAACAACCGATTTTTGAGAAATACTATGTTGAGGATCAACTGAAGAGCATACTGGAACGGAAGATATGGCTCCCGAGTGGCGGGTATATAGTCATCGACCAGACCGAAGCCCTCGTGACCATCGACGTGAACACGGGGAAATCATCAAAGGAGAAACAGGCAGAACGACTGGCTTTGTCGACCAACCTCGAAGCACTCAAGGAAATCGTACGGCAGCTCCGCCTGCGGGATATTGGCGGATTGGTCGTGGTTGATCTCATCGATCTCTCTAAAAAAGACAACATAAATCGCATGCTTCGAGATGTCAAATCACTGATCCGTGAAGACCGGGCGCGCTATCGAATCGGTGGCATCAGTGAGTTTGGCCTTCTGACATTCACAAGAGAGCGTTCCCGAACGAGTGTCACCTCGAGCCTGAGCGAGACATGTCCGGTATGCAAGGGAAGAGGAAGGACCATATCCAGACAGAGCGCGCTGGGGTACGTTGAACGCTGGTTCATGAATAACGGAAACAGCATAAGGGGCAAAATGGTCGAACTTCAAACATCGCCACGCATGGCTGATTATCTCAGTCTGAGTCAGGCAGATACGATAGCGGAAATCGCCAAGGAATACCGTCTGATTCTGCACATCAAGGCAGATTACGCCTTTGGTGAAGGCGATTTTAAGGTGGCGGTACTGTAACACAGAGTGAAAGGGATCTGAATATGCATGGATTCAAAAAGGACATCACCGAAAAGGAAATAAGAGCGATCGAGGAAAAAGCACGCCAATGCCGGGGGGATATCATCAAGATGACGACGATCGCCGGCTCCGGACACCCCGGAGGCTCAATGTCCTCAATCGACATTTATCTTACCCTGTATTCTCATGCACACGTCGCGCCGGACAAACCGGACGACCCCGGACGTGACCGTATCATTGTCAGTCACGGGCACACTTCACCAGGGCTGTACGCCTGCCTGGCAGCATCGGGTTTCCTGGATCGTCAAGAGCTTCTTACCGGATTCAGAAAATTACACAGCCCTTTCGAAGGACACATCGAGCGAAATGTGCCTGGGGTTGAGTGGACAACCGGGAATCTCGGCCAGGGATTGTCCGCCGGCTGTGGGTTTGCGTTGGCCTCAAGGCTTAACCGTCTTGATTATAACACCTTTGTCGTCATGAGTGATGGTGAACAGGCAAAGGGACAGGTCGCCGAAGCCCGAAGGTTCGCCCGCAAATTCAACCTCAATACGCTCACCGTGATCATTGACCATAACCATATCCAGATCTCGGGCCGAACCGAAGATGTCATGCTGGTCAACATAAAGGACAACTACCTTGCCGACGGTTGGCAGGTGCTAGAGATCTCCGGGCACAGCATTATGGACATTCACAAGGCTATAAAAAGGGCACTGGCCGACCCTGATCACCCGTATGCGATAATTGCCGAAACGACGATCGGGAAAGGTGTTAGCTTCATGGAAGGGGACCGTGCATATCACGGCCGGGCACTCAACGCAGATGAAGCAAAACGAGCGCTCGAGGAGTTGAATATCGCAAACGATCTAACCAATTTAGAGAAAACGCAGGCCAAGACCAAGGATCCCAATTACAGACCATCTAACCCCAGTGCCCCGCGCCTGGAAACCGGCAAACCCCGAGCATACGAAAACGAGACCCATCCCAGGGTAGTATTCGGTAATGTACTTGCGGAGATCGCTGAGATCAACCCCAACGTACCGATGGCGGTTCTAGATTGCGACCTGGTCGAGTCAGTAAGATCAGACAAGTTCGCCAAAATACGCCCGAAGGCATTCTTTGAAGCGGGCGTGAGTGAACACACCACCGCGACCATCGCCGGCGCCCTGTCCATAAATGGCGTGCTGACTGTTTGGGCGGATTTCGGAGTATTCGCGATCGATGAAGTATATAACCAGCTACGCTTGAATGACATAAATCATACCGAGCTGAAAATCTGTGCTACGCATCTCGGCTACAATGTGGGCCCGGACGGAAAAACCCATCACTGCATCGATTACATAGGGTTACTCAAGAATCTTTTTGGTTTCCGACTGGTCATGCCGGGCGACCCAAACCAGACCGATCATATCGTTCGTCATGTACTGAACCAAAAAGGCAACTATGTAATTGGCCTGGGCAGAACCAAAATGCCGATCATAAAGACCCTGGACGGTAAAACCTTCTTCGATGAGAAATATGTATACAAATACGGTGTATGCGACCGAATACGCAAAGGTAAGGACTGTGCGATATTAACATTTGGCCCAATGCTACCCCTGGCCGTGGAGGCAGATGAAATACTGCGCGGGCACGGGATCAATCCGTCAATATATAACATAACGACGCCGCTCCATATCGATGACGAAATTGTACGCGAGGCTGCGGCAACGAAAT
>JASFEK010000020.1:0-17179 GCA_050124875.1 Caldifarciminota bacterium
ATGGGTCATAATGTCGAGCTGCGTAGCCTGTCGCCGGGAATCGTTACCGTCGCGCTCGATATCAGGAGCGCCATTGATGAGAGGTATAAGTACTATGATTTCCTTAGGGGTGATGAAGAATACAAATACCGCCTCGGTGCGGTGAAAAGGTATACGGTGAGGGTGTCACGATGAGGATTTGTGTAGTGTCGTATCATTCGTCGCCGCTGGCTCCAGTCGGTGCCGGAAAATCGGGTGGCATGAGTATTGTCATCCGTAACCTATACAGCCAGATGGCAAGATTCGCCGACATAGATATTTTTGTACGCGGTAGCGAGAATATGATCGATGTGGGTCCGCACATCAGGCTCATACAAGTGGAGCGGTTTGACACGGACGGGTTTGCCGAAGCGATAGTGAAGGCTCATGCCGCACACAAGTATGATCTCATGCACACGCATTACTGGTTGTCCGGGGTGATCGGGCTGCAGCTGCATAATTTACTGGGCATACCTTGGTTACACAGCCTGCACACGGTCGAGGTGCTCAAGACAATACGGCAGGATAAGGCACGGATCGAAATCGAAGAGGAGATCATACGTTCATGTGATCTCGTTGTGTCACCTACTGATCAGGAAGCGACGGCGATCAGGATGATGTACCCCGAAGCCAGGGTGATCGCCGTGCCCCACGGTGTGGACACAGCAAAATTCACGCCCCGTCCGAATGGTCACAAGAAAATACTCTTTGTCGGGCGGATCGATCCAATCAAGGGTATTCATTTACTGATTGAAGCCTTGCGCAATCTGCAACAGGAAATAAGCTTGACCGTGGTTGGCGGGCATGCCAAAGGAGCACGCGATTCGACGAGCATCGAAACCTATGCGGCTGGTCTGCCCGTTGATTTCGTGGGACAGGTAAGGCATGATGACTTGAGGAAATATTACGATGAGTCGGCGATTCTGGTTGTCCCGTCGTATTATGAATCGTTCGGCCTGGTCGGTCTCGAAGCAATGGCCTCGGCGCGGCCGGTCGTCGGCTTCAATCATACTGGATTACAGGAGACTGTGGGGAATGATGCAGGGATCTTGGTCGACATGGGATCACAAAACCTGACCTGGGCAATTGATCTGCTCATGAACGACGCCGGATTGCGTCAGCGATTAGGCAGTCAGGGCCGTGCAAAGGCGCTGAAGTACGATTGGTCGAAGATCGCACACGTGTACCGGGGGCTATATGAAGAGACCATCGAAGAATAGACTGATCATCATGGCACATCCGGACGACCCAGAGCTTTCCTGCGGCGGCAGTATTGCACGGTGGGCAGAGCATGATGCGGTGTACTACATCATCGTTTCCTGCGGTGAAAAAGGTTCCTGGAACAAGGACGCATCACCGTTGCTGGTTGCCCGGAAAAGGGAACAGGAAGCACTCCGCGCGGCTCAATACCTCGGAGTCAAGAAGATC
Organism: Caldifarciminota bacterium; assembly: GCA_050124875.1. Taxonomy (GTDB): domain Bacteria; phylum Hydrothermota; class Tepidihabitantia; order SM23-42; family SM23-42; genus SM23-42. Next base: position 1,447 of record JASFEK010000020.1, read on the forward strand.
GTGTTCCTGCGGCATCCAGATGGTGAGCTCTCAAACATGAAGACCCTAAAGCTCGAACTCGCGGCACTCATCCGTCAGTTCAAACCTTATACCATTGTCACTCATGACCCGTGGTCACGGTATTTTCATCCTGATCACCGGGCAACCGCACACGCGGTTATTGAAGGCATCATGATCGCCCGGGACTGGCATTTCTATCCGTTCTTGCTGGAGATAGGTTTGAAGCCACACCGACCTAAGGAATTGCTCCTCGGTATTACCGAGCGACCCAGCTATGTGAGTGATATCACGCAGACCTACCGGAAAAAGCTGAGGGCGATCAGTATGCACAAAAGCCAGCTGGGTCAGTTGCCGAACTGGCGGAAACGCGTGCTGGAGCGGATAAAAAGCGATGGAGCGCGGGCCGGTTATGACTTTGGTGAGGGGTTCTACAAGATGCGGGTTTAGGGTGATGTTGAGTGGAAGAGCGCCGGGAATAAGGAGAACCGACCGTGGCTGAAGAAGATCACGTACATAGACACGGCCCGGCCGAACACATCTTTGAATTCCGTAGCGTTGACAAGAAGAAGCTAACGATCTCCCTCGTCATCACGGCGGTGGTGATGATCGTCGAGATCGTAGGCGGCATTCTATCGCGCAGCATTGCCCTGATCAGCGACGCCGGCCATATGTTCACACATGCGTTTGCCATAACGGTCAGTCTGATCGCGATCGTGATTGCTGCCCGGCCGCCCTGTCATCACCGGACGTTTGGCCTGTACCGTGCCGAAATACTGGCTGCATTCATCAACGGTCTCTTCTTGCTCGCGGTTGCCGGACTGATAATCTATGAAGCCGTTGAGCGCATCATCAGCCCCGAAGATGTATTGGCCCTGGACATGCTCGTCATCGCGCTCATTGGTCTGATCGTAAACACCGTGAGTATCATCATACTACATGGCAGCCATAAGCGTAACCTTAATATAAAAGGCGTTTTTTATCACATGATCGCCGACGCCGCTTCTTCGGTCGGCATCGTTGTGGCTGCGATTATCATATACTACACCAAATGGAATATTATCGACCCACTGGTCAGCATCGGTATATCCGCGATCATTGTGATCTGGGCTCTCGGCATACTGAAGGAATCAGCAAAGATCCTGCTCGAGATGGCACCGACCGGCCTCGATGTTGAGATGATAATCAAAGACTTGAAGCAGCGGTTTCCGCAGATCAAACAGCTGGAGCATGCTCATCTGTGGACGATCACCGCGGACATGCTGGTCTTCTCCGCGCATATGCTACTTCATGATGAGGGGCAGGCAGCGGCCCGGCAGAATTTCTTGATCGCCGAGATCAATGAGTACCTGCATCAGAAGTATCACATCATTGAATCCACGATTCAGACGATGTGCGAGGGTGATGCCGGGACCTGTCCCCTGAGTCCTGACAAGGAGAATGCGTAGCGTGGTCTGGACCTATACGCTCATCAGCGTCGCGGTTGTCAGTCTGTTATCTCTGGCGGGTGTTGTCACACTATCGTTGCGGCCGGCGCGTCTGCAGAAAATACTGATCTTTCTGGTGGCATTCGCGGTGGGCGCGCTGTTCGGCGATGTATTCATTCATCTCCTCCCGGAATCATTCGAGAAGATCGGCGCCAATCTCACGACCTCGCTTCTGGTCATCGTCGGCTTCTTGATCTTCTTCATACTGGAGAAATTCATCAGGTGGCGTCATCTGGGTGGTGCTCAGACCAGCCGGGTCCATCCGGTGGTCACGATGAACATCGTGGGTGATGCCGCACACAACTTCATTGACGGCATGCTCGTTGCCGCCAGCTTCATGGTCAGCGTGCCGATCGGCATTACGACCACGGTGGCAATCGTGCTACATGAGATTCCACAGGAGATCGGCGACTTTGGGATTCTCGTGAACGGCGGTTTATCAATAAGAAGGGCATTACTGTTCAATCTACTGGCCGCCCTCATGGCGTTTCTGGGAGCCGTGATCACGCTTCTGATCGGCACCCGGATCAGTAATTACGGCGTATACCTGCTCCCGGTAACCGCGGGCGGGTTCATCTATATCGCGGGGCCTGATCTGATCCCGGAACTGCAGCAGGAAGTCAGGCTGTCGAACTCGATATGGCAGTTCGGAGCATTAATCCTGGGTGTGGTCGTGATGGCCCTTTTGACCGTGCTCGAATAGCATACTACCGGCCCGGACCGGTACCTTAACTAATCCTCGTACTTATCCAGATCCAGTTTTATCGAAAGAAAATTCATTATGTCTTTCAGGGCAATGAGCCCGATCAGTCTGCTTCCTTCAACGACCATGAGACGGCTGTTGCGCGTGCGGTTCATCAGAGATAGCACCTTGATGACGTCGGTGTCCGGTGCGATCGTATTTTCTGCCGAACATGCACTGGCGATCTCGCCGACGGTTCTCTTCGTCCACTCATCCTTTGGTATCCCCCTCAGCTGGCGTGTGGTAATGCAACCGACCAGTTTTTCTTCCTCAACCACCGGGAACATCTTATAATGATGACGGTATATGTAGTCTTCAACCAGTTCCTGTAATGTCATGGACGGTGTGACCGTGATCGGGTCTTCGATCATCAGTTTCCTCACGGTTTCGCCCTCCAGGGCGCGCCGGGTCATTAGCTGCTGGTATGACATGCGTGCCGCGTTCTGTAAGAATAGGCCGATCATGAACCACCATATGCCGCCGATCAGATTGCCGGAGAAGAATTGGATAACACCCATGGCAATGAGCACGAATCCGAAGAGCGTGCCGACGCGTGACGCGATGCGGGTTGCCCAGCCGATATTGTTCTTCCATTTCCAGAGGGCGGACCTCAAGACCCTTCCGCCATCAAGCGGAAATGCCGGCAGTAGGTTGAAGCCGGCCAGGATCCAGTTGATGACTGCAAGATAGCCGAGTACGCCAGTAACCGGGAGCGGCCAGGCGCTCTTGCCCGCGGTTCTCAGCACATAGAAGATGATGCCGAGTAATACGCTCGATATAGGGCCGGCAATGGCCATGAGGAACTCGGCCTTGGCACTGGGCGGTTCTTCTTCCATGTGGGCGACGCCGCCAAAGATAAAGAGTGTTATACCTTTGATGGGTAAACCAAAATTGCGGGCGACCAGGGAATGGGACAGCTCGTGGAAGATTATTGAGAAGAAGAGACCGATGGCTCCGAAGATGCCCATCCACCAGTACGTGGTCGAGGGGAGATCCTTGAAATAATGGGGAAAGAGCCCTTGGGCAAGCGACCAGGTGATCAGAAAGGCGAGCACCAGCCAGCTTATGTCGATCTTGACATCGAATCCAAACAGACTGAAAAGCTTGATCGATTTACCAAACATGTTTTTACCTCCGTATCGATACTATTGCCATGAATCCTGTATTGTTTTGCGGGGGTTTTTATCAATGAGCCGGGGCATGACGGATTATGGTTCTTTCCGGTGCGCTGACTGAGCGAAGAGCGCGGCACCGAGTACCCCGGCATCATCGCCGAGTTGGGCCGGGAGTATCTTGAACTTGCGGTATTCAACACCAAGCACCAACTGCTTCACGGTTTTCCGGATGGGGTCGAACAAGATCTTGCCGGCGCGTGCGATGCCGCCGGAAGCAATAACAATATCCGGATCAAACAAGGCAAGGATATTGGCGACGCCGATGCCGATGTAGTGGCCGACCTCGGAGAACACCTCGCATGCTACTGGATCGCCTTTTTTTGCCACGCGGGCGATGATTTCCGGAGTCAAGCTTGGATGATGGGCTAGCAGGCTCTTCTTTTTCTTCATCTTGCGCTGGGCACGGGCCACGATGTATTTTGCTCCGGCGTAGCGCTCAAGATGGCCGCGGCGCCCGCACACGCATTTAGGCCCATTGGGATTGATCGTCGTGTGCCCGAATTCGCCGGCAAAACCATTCGCACCGAAGAGCAGTTTGCCTTCACAGATTGCAGCACCGCCCACCCCGGTGCCCAGGGTGAACAGGAAGACATTGTCGTGCCCCCGGGCTGCACCATATTGCCATTCTCCGAAACAGATCGCATTGACGTCGTTGAGAATCCGGACCCTTATCCCGAACTCCTGCTCCAGGATCCGTGCAAGGGGCACATTATCCCAACCCTGAAGATTCGGAGAGAATCGTACCGTGCCGGCGCGGGAGTCGATGATACCCGCGATGCCGATACCGATCGCCCGGGCATTTTTCAACAACGGTTTGATCGCGCTTCTTATCTGTGCGAGTGACCGGGTCATTCCGTATGAGGCGAGCGAGGGAATCTTCTTGCGCTGGGTGATCTCTTGACCGAATGTGAGTGCCGCCTTTATATTGGTGCCGCCGATGTCAATGCCGATGATACCTTTTTTCATGTTTTCTTACTTTCCTTTACCCCTCGGATCCGACGGATTACCGAATGAGTGCTGTAGGTAATGACCAGTACTGCCACTATCCAGAACCAGAACGGCAGGTTGCGGCCGAATATCGCGACATAGGTAAAGGGTGCGAGGATAATGATACCCAGAATGATGCTGAAGGTACGCACCTGGGCCATGTTCTTCTGCCGGACCCCGGCAATGATCCTGTATATTGATAACCAGAACGGAATTACCCCTCCAAAGTAAATGAGTGCGAAGATTTCCGGGTTCACGCCATGCGTTGCCTTTACCTGAGCCAGCCAATTCTGTAGGTAGGAGAGCATGCTACTTGCCGATGCTGTCAACGCCCATGTAATCTTTCAGGACATCGGGTATTCTTATACGTCCGTCCTCGGTTTGGTAATTTTCGACAATTGCGATGAACGTGCGCGGCGTAGCAAGTCCCGAGCCGTTCATCGTGTATACGAAGTCAGTGCCCTTGCCGGCCGTGCGGTAGCGGATATTTGCGCGCCGGGCCTGGTATTGTTCGTAGCAGCTTATCGATGAGACCTCTAGCCATTCATCCATGCCTGGCGAGTAGACTTCGATGTCGTAGGTGATCGCGGAGGCGAAGGTCATGTCGCCGGTGCAGAGTAACATGATACGGTAGGGTAATTCCAATCGCTTGACCATGGCTTCTGCATCGCTGAGCATTTTCTCGAATTCCTCGTAGCCTTGATCAGGTGTTGTGTGCTTAACCAGTTCTACCTTGTTGAATTGATGCACGCGTGTGATGCCGCGTACCTCCTTGCCGTACGAGCCTGCCTCCCGCCGGAAACAGGGCGTGTAGGCAACATATTTGGCCGGCAATTGTTTTTCTGGAATTATCTCATCCTGGTGCATGTTGGTCAGCGGCACCTCGGCCGTAGGCGCGAGATAGAACTCATCGTCGCGGCACCGGTACATATCCGATTCCAGCTTGGGAAGCTGTCCTGTACCGTACAGGCATTCGGTTGTATTGAGTACCGGGGGGAAGACCTCGGTATAGCCGTGTTCCTGGGTGTGACAGTCCAGGAAGAAATTGACCAGGGATCTTTCCAGCAGGGCACCCATGCCTCGATAGAGTATGAAGCGGGAACCCGATATCTTGGCCGCCCGTTTCAGATCCAACATGCCCAGTGCTTCACAGATTTCCCAGTGGGGCAGCACTCGGAACGTCGGTTTTGGTGCCGCCTTGAACCCCCGGACGAATTTGTTCGCTTCAGCACCCTCACCCATGGGTACTGATTCGTGGGGAATATTAGGCAACCAGCTGAACAATTCGGTGAACTTAGCTTCTACTGTGCGTTGTTTTTCTTCTTTTTCTTTTATCGCCTCGGCCAGGCCACGGGCCTGTGCCATGAGTTCTTCTGGTTGTTCACCCTGCCGTTTCAGTTTGCCGACTTCTTGGGAGAGCGCGTTGCGTTGTTGTTTCAGTTCCTGGATTTCGGTTATATAATTGCGGCGTTTAACATCGGTTTTGATGATCTCATCAAGATCAAAATTGACATTTCTTTTTTTCAGTGCATCGCGGATCAAACCAGGGTTTTCGCGTAGTAATTTTGGGTCAAGCATTGTGGAATTATACCGTATTTTTTCTGCAAGTCAACTGAATATATGTTTTTGCACGGATTTTCCGCTTGTCGTTGACACAGGTGAGTATTTAGATAAAATAGGGCATGGATTTGAGGTATGGTAAGGGTTCGATCACGATCCAGACACCACCCGGCTTTTTGGGTAGTGTCGTGCCGCGCGTCGAAATGGTCAAGCCGGCCTCGGCGATTCTGAAAGATAGCTTCACTAATCCAGTAGGCAAACCTCTCTTGCGGGAGTTGATACGTAAGAATCGGCCGGCCGACGTTGTCATCGTGGTGTCAGATAGAACCCGGAAAATCGCGAACTATGATGCGATTATCAGGTTTTTGGTCAGTGAGCTTGTCGATGCTGGCGTGCAGGAGCAGAACATAGAATTCATCGTCGCGCTGGGTACACACAGGCCGCACCGTGATGAGGAAAACCGGGAGCGATATGGCACACTGGTGGATGATTTCCGCTTTACCCAACACGATTGCCAGCGGGATCTCGTTTCGCTCGGCAAAATATCCAGCGGACTCGATGTCCGGGTGAACCGGCGGGTCCAAGAGGCGGATTTCGTGATTGCCACCGGGCGTGTGGATTTTCATTACATGGCTGGTTACTCGGGTGGCAGAAAGTCGATACTGCCCGGGGTTGCCGCCTATGATACCATAAGGAACAATCATCAGAAGCTCGTGCGGGGCGGGGTGTGGATCGGCAATACCGACGGTAATATCATTGCCCAGGAAATGGCTGAAGCAGCTGACCTTTTGGGTGTTGATTATCTGCTCAATGCCGTGGAGACTCCGGAAGGGGAAACGGCGCAGGTTTTTTGTGGACATCATGTGCATGCTTTCCAGCAGGCAGTGGAGTATCTCTATACAGCACGCCGGGTCAGAATCAACGCGGCGGCCGAATGTGTGATCATATCGGCGGGCGGATACCCGAATGATAAGGATTTCTATCACACGCATAAATCCATGAATCTGGCGATGGCTACCTTGAAACAGAATGGTAGCATCATACTCGTGGGCCAATGTGAAGAGGGCTTTGGCAACGACAAATTCATGCAGCTCATGCTCGACAACAGGATCGAGGATCTATTGCGGTATCCCGAGGAGAAGATCGACGTGGGTGGGCATCGGGCGTTTCTGACCGCGCGGATGCTTCGCAGCCACAGGGTCTACGCGTTGACCGATCTGGATCCAGATAAACTGCGCCGGATCCACTTCATCCCGATCGAGAGTGTAGCACAAGGGGTCGAGGCGGCGCAGAAGGAACACGGCAGGGATATGAGGACACTGGTTGTGCCTAATGGCAAAGTTGTGTTACCATTGTTGAACGGGAAGATGAAGACTTTCAATGATTTAGGAGGCTAAGATGATGCAAACGTTGCGCAAGAATACGCGTTGGGTACTGGTGATTGCGCTTGTTGGATTTGCCGGTTTGATATTCTTCCAATGGGGTTTGGATATCACCGGCATTCAGCGTCGGCCCGAGACCAATATTGCCGAGATAGACGGTAAGAAGATATCATACCAGTTATACCGGCGCTTCATGATGGCGAGACAGAGCGAGAACAGATTTCTCACGAACGATCAGATCTGGGCCATGCTCGTTGAAGACGTGATGTGGCGTGAGCTTGCGAGTAAGGAAAGGATAACGGTGAGCGATGATGAAATTTTGGCTATCATACGCAATAATCCGCCACCCGAACTGATTCAGTCGGAATTCATGCAGGATGAGAACGGCGAGTTTGATTGGAACAAATACAATGAATTGCTGAGTTCGCCGCAAAGCCTGCAGTGGATGTACCAGTATGAGATGCAGTTGCGCGAGACCGTGCCCAAGGAGAAATTACGTTCACTGATCTCAACCCTGTCTTGGATCGCGCCTTTTGATGACAGCATCATGATACACTCACAGACCGCGAAGTACGATCTTGCGTTTCTGAATGTGCCCGTGAACCGGATGCGGGATGTTGTTCGGCTAACGGAAAGCGATATAAGAGCATACTATGACAAGAACAAAGATGATTTTGCCACGCCCGAGCTTGCCATATTGAAATATGTCTTTTTCGAGCGCAAGCCATCTTCCTATGATACATCGGAGGCAAGGGAACGCCTTGAGGATTTTATTGCGATCGTCGAAGAAGGCGAGGATTTCCTTGAACTGGCGAGAGAGGTTTCCGATGACACAACCATTGAGTACAGCTTTGACAATGTGAATGTACTCAAGCCCTACATGAAAAATACATATGAGGGCTTGAGAAACGGTGAGGTTTCAGGCATTGTCCCGGCGGCGCGCGGGTTCGAGGTGATGAAAAGGGTAAGTAACGGTCTGCTGTATGTGGTCAAGGCAGCGGTTGAGGTGTCACGGACAACTATCGGTGAGATCGTCGATAATATCGCATCCTTCAAAGAAACGGCTGAGGCTATTGGATTCGACACGGCAGCCGTAGATTTTAATTTGCCGGTGCGGAACACATATCCACTGGATAGGGAAAACCTCAATTTCCCGGTGCGTAATACTGATGCACTCGCTGAGTTTCTTTCGGGCGTGAAAAAGGGCGCGATCGGAGGTCCGTTTAGCAGCCTCGGCGGTTACTATATTTTCGCCCTGGATTCAGTGATCCCGGCGTCCGAACCGGCCTTTGAACAAGCCCAGGCTAGAGTCAAGGGTCAGGCTGAGCGCCAGGCATATGATGATGCTCTGGCCAGCTACCTCGAGAGTTTGCATGACGAGATCGAGAAGGGTGCTACCCTGGAAGGAATTGCGCGAACCGATACACTTGTGATCTTCCAGGATAATATCGATGGTCAGACGCTTTCCCTGTTGCGCAATACCTACGGCGATGAGTTTGCCGGCGCAGTTGCCGCGCTTAATCCAGGACAGGTCTCCAAACCGGTGAAGGGACAGTACGGCGGTTACATAATCCGTGTTGACGAAAAGACCGAAACGCCCATGGATTCCACCATGCTCGGTATGCTACAGTGGAAGAGGCAGTTGAGACTTCAGCACATTACTCAGGAAATATTCACACCCGAAGAGTTCGTTGACAACCGTGACGAATTCTTTGAATAGCGTGTAGGTCTATCCAGGCGCTAGGGGTTACTCGAACAGGTAACCCAGCAAACCCTTGCCGATTGAAACCTCGGGTATGGTTTTGATGCGGATCTTGAAGTCATAGCGCCAGTCATCACCCAGTTGGTTGAGGTTCATCATCGCCTCCCAGCAATGCAGGTCGCGCACGAGGCCAAGACTATAATCAATCAGGTTCTTTGTGTCCCAGTCATACCGTGCCGAGTAGGTAATACTCCAGTTCTTGGTCGGCTTCAAATCGCCGTTGAACCAAATCTGATAGGTACCACCCCGCCGGTAGCTCTGGCTTACGTTCAACGAGAGGAAATCGAATTTGATGCCTGCGGTGTTGGTAATATTATACGTGTAATCTCTCGTATAGGGGTCTATGTTTCCGGTGATCTGCACCGAGAAACTGCTGATCGGCGCTGGGAAGGGATTATAGGGTGCAGAAGCCAGGAAGCTGATCACTGAAAGAGAATCACTTATCAGGTCATAAGTAGTGTTGAGATTGAGGCGCAGCACGTTGTTCTTCTTGAGCTCATCACCGATCTTGGCTTCTAGCTCCTGATTCAAACTGAAGCCCAGGCTGTTGGTATAACCATATGCTGGAATGCCGGTTGCACTGGGAAAACCCGTGAAGTCGAACTTCGGTGTATAGGTGTAGGTTATACTAGGTAGCACCTTGTGCAGCAGGCCGTGAAGGCCCAGCAATTCGAAATTGAAAACGCGGAACAGGTTGGTACTGGCCGTGGTGGCGAAGGAATATCCGAACCGTGTCGGCCACTCGTTGCCCGCGGTGTCCTCATTGAACAAAGCTAGGTCAAGATCTAATTTAGGCGAAAGAGAAAACAAGTTAAAGACATTTTGCTGAACCGTCGGTGTCGTGTGGAGGTTTGCACCGATCACCTCACTCGTATCTTGATTCGTGGTGACACGGTCACGGCTGATGTGTCCAGAAACACTATAATTTATCGCTGATAATAGCATGGATGATGGCCCGCTCAGTGTATAATAGGGCAGTTTCAGGTTGACAATGCTGTCGGTGAAATCCTCGCGCCGCTCAAAGGAGACCGTGTTCTTGTAACCGGCAAGCGTACGGGTCAGGGTTGCTTGTGAGGTGATTTCCCTCTCCAACCAGATTGCCGTGGTCTCGGCATAGTCCTGCCGGTAGCTGTTATCGCTGACGTACTTTATATCAAAATTGAGACTCGACCCCAGGAGAAAAAGAGTGGAGTTGTTGCGTGCCTCAACGCTATAACGGATTTGCTCGGTCTCGGTGTCCCTGATATAAGAAGCATAGGCCCTACCCTTGGAATAGGGTGTGAAGTCCCAGACACCTTCGACGTGCGGCATGACACCCTTTTTCTCCAGGGCGTCCAGTTGAAACGTAACATCGGCGTAGTCCGACAGAACGAGATAATAGGCGAAGTCTCGTATGTACTTGCCGAAGGTGCTGGAATTTCCGATGCGGAAGGGCAAGAGCCCTGACTTTCTTTTTGACGAAATAGGCACAAACCAGAATGGAGCACCCAGCACCGGGATGTCTTGTATGTATAAGTACAGGGGGCGAGCGATGACCATATCGCCCAGGTAGACCTTCATTTTCGGTGAATAGAAGTAGTAGTGGGGAGGTGAATCGCTGCACGTGGTGTACTTGCCGTGGTAGCTATTTACGGTCTTCTCGTCGATCCAGTAAATTTCATCGCCGGTGAGGAAGCCCTTATCGATCTGTGTTTTACCGTTAGTCATAAGAGCCTTCTTATTATTGATGTTGTATTTCAGGAAATCGCCTTTGATCGAATCGTTCATTTGCCTTAGATCACATTTGCCGAATGCCTCCAGGTGATTCGTCTCGATATAATAGTGGGCACTATCCGAGAAAAGTTGTATGTCTTCGTAGTTGATTACCGACGAATCCTTGAGGATGATGACGGATTTCTCCAGATCGTAGGTAATGCTCTTCGCCTGATATCGGATGACATCGGCCGTGTCGCTCAGAGTGGTATCTTGCAGCAACCCCAAGCAAAAAAGAAAAATCATGCTTTGAGGATTTCTTTGTAGCTGTCCAGCACAACCTTGTAATACTTCAGTGCCCTCTCCTCATCGCCCAGTGAGCGGTACACGTCAGCAATCCCTTCATTGAGTGCAACGACGGTCTCGAGACCGGCAGCGTCCTTCTTGCGCTGGCACAATTCCAGAGCTTGATTGTAGTAATCGATGCCCGACTCGTACCCGCCCTTGCGCACGGCCTGGCGGGCTGCTTTCATCATGTGCTCGATTGCCTTCTTGTAGTTCTTACCTTCACGGTAGTGAAAGGCAGCGTGCTCTTCGTGCGCTGGAAGTCGGCTATAATAATCGGCGAGGTGAAGATGCTGAGCCTTCTTGTTGGGCGCGATGTCGTACAGTTCATCATGCAGTATAGGGTTCACAAATACGTAGTGATCCATCTGCTTTCTCAGATAACCGGAGTTCACAAAGTGCTCAAAAAGCTCAAGGTTCTTGTTTTCGAGAGGGAATTCATCAGGGTGGATCTTGATGCCGGTTATGGCGAGATTGGTAATGAAATCTTTCTTGTCACCCAAGCACTCGAAGCGCCGCTTGATTATCGTCTTCAAGTCGTGGTAGGATAGCGCAAAGCTGGCGATCGAGGTCTCCCCTTCGTATTGTTTGTATAAATAGGCGATTTTTTCTTCATTATATAATGAGATATACTGGATGACGTGAAACGGCGTAGTAGGCGGTAATGCCATGCTCTCACCGATCGCGTTTTCAACCAGTTCGATGAGTTGGTCCTTGCTGATCTCTTTCAGTTCAAATTCATGTAGTCCGGAAAGGTTTATCTGGGATAGATACGAGGAGAAGATAAAGGAGACGTTTTCTTCAGCGAGTTTTGTCATCAGATGCTGCATGAATGTCGTCGATGACGGGTCCATGTTCTCGGCATCTTCGATGATCAATACCACTGGTTTGTTCCATGATATGCGCTTGATCACTTCGGCAACCGTATCGGTCAATACTTGCACCCTTGTCTTCAATTCCAGTTTCTCGAGTATTGATTCTTCCTCGCCGAGCGTCAAGAAATCAAGCATCGTTAGATAGGCGGTGCCGATGTCCGCGATGCCAAGGTCTTTCAATCTACGCTCTATGCGCCGCTGTTTTTCTTCAAGATCGATGTCGGCAGTTATTCCGAGTGTCTGCGAAACGATTTCAATGATTGGTTGCAGCGTGATGCCCCGCATATAGGATGGGCAGGTTGTTCGATAGATTTCTTTTACCTGACTCCAGTGTTCAACCAGCTCATCGAAGAAAACCGTTTTTCCGCCGCCGGTTGGGCAGACGACGAGCAGTGCCTTGGAGACACTGAGATGGTATTCAAGTGATTCAACCTGTCCCATACGCGAGATGTGAGGCAGGGGCGTTTTCAGATCCAGCACGGATTCTTCCTTGATGGATCTTTCCAGACGGCAAACGAGGATTTCATTCGGCATCCCCTGTATGGAAAGCATGCCAAGGCAGGTCACCTCGAAGTCTTCGATCACCATCTTCTCGATTTCTTCAGAGATCAGTATTTCACCTTGCTCGGCGATTTTGGAAAGCCCCTTGGCCAGCGCCTCATGCTGTGAAAAGCCAAAATGCGCTTCAGGGTATTTTTCTTTCAGCTCCAGCAGATAATTGATGACACCCGTTGTCTCGCTGTCACCGATCATCAGATCCTTTTCTCCGGCCTCAATACGCCCCCAGTATCTTTCCACGCGGCGTGCAATATCAGAGAATTGCTCGACCGTCAATTTCTGAAGGTTTATGCTGAAGAATAGTTTTGTGTTTGCCATCGTTTCACTCCGGTAAATGGAACGGTTTGGTCAATATTGTCTGCAGCGGGTAGAAATGGAATTCCTTTTTCTTGTTCATGGTTGCGACTATGATATTGGGCGCGAATTCACTGAAGACCTGTAGGCAGGCGCCGCAAGGTAGTATGCCATCCAAGCGCGGTGAGTAGAGCAGTAGTAACAGAAAATTATTTTCGCCTTCGGATATTGCCTTGAACAATGCAACGCGCTCGGCACACATGGTCAGTGAGTAGGAAGCGTTTTCCACGTTGCATCCGGTATACACGTGTCCGTTGGTGCAATAGAGTGCGGCTCCGACCGGGACCTTTGAGTATGGGGCGTGCGCGTTCTTGAGTATGGTTTTGACGCGCCGGACCAGCTCCTTGGCGATCTTTTTATGCTGTAAGGTCCTTGAGGAAGTCTTCGCCATGTCGTATTCCTTCAATGTCAAAATAGCCGGCGACCGTCTTCGCCAGATCGGCAAACGTTGATCTGGTTCCGAGATCTCGGCCGACCATATGTTTACGGTACGCTAGGATCGGTACGTGTTCCCGCGAGTGGTCAGTTGAAGGCGTGGTCGGGTCATTTCCGTGATCGGCCGTTATGAAGACGAGGTCGTCCTCGCGCAGTTGGGCAACTATCCGCCCGATGCCTTCGTCCATTTCTATCAGACCGGTCTTGAAACCGTTTGTGTCGTTACGATGTCCCCAGTCCATGTCAAACTGGACGAAATTTGCCACGATCAATGCGTCATTGATTTCGTGTAGTACCTTGGTCACTAATTCAACACATTCGAGATCGTTTACCGAATGGTACGATTTGTCAAAACCGCGGTGGCTGAAAAGGTCGTCGACCTTGCCGATCACCGTAACCTTGATGCCGCTTTGCTGTGTGATGTCCAGCAGTGTAGGCTCGGGTGGTTCCAGGGAGAAATCACGCCGGTCCTTGGTACGGTAGAAATCAGGCATGGTGCCGGCGAATGGTCTGGCGATGACGCGTGCCACGCCGTATGCGCCTTTCAGCATGGCGCGTGCAGTTTTGCAGAATGAGTACAGTTCGTCGAGACTGAAGACATCGGTATGGCAGGCAATCTGGAAAACACTGTCCGCAGAGGTGTAGACTATTGGTTTCTTTTCCTTTATATGGGTTTCGCCGAGCCGCTTGATGATCTCGGTACCTGAAGCTGGCGCATTGCCCAGGATCTGATGCCCGATTTTCGATTCGAATGTGCTCACGATCTCTTCAGGGAAACCATTGGGAAACGTTGGAAAGGCCTTCTCTAAAATGACCCCGCATAGCTCCCAGTGACCCGAGGTCGAATCCTTGCCCGGTGATCTTTCGGCCATTTTCCCGAAGCAGGCAGTGGGGTTTCCGACTCTTTTTATGCCTTGAATATCGCAAATATTGCCCAACCCCATGCTTTCGAGCACGGGTAATTCCAAACCACCACAACTGCGGGCCAGATTTGCGAGTGTGTTGCTGCCTTCATCGCCATACTCTGCTGCGTCCGGGAGTGCACCAATACCTACTCCATCCAGGATCAGGATGATCGCCCGTTTCATTAACGAATTATATCTCTATTTGTGTGGATGTAAAGCGTGGCCTGATCTTCTGATCTGCCTCGTTGGTCTCCCTTCTTGGTGAGAAAGTTCAGTCTGAAGCCCTCTGAGCGATGGAAGTAAAGGGGAATATACGGCTGGATTTTGTGTATATATCAATAGAAGGAGGAAACATGAAGGATCATAAATTGATGTATGGGATATACCTACGTGCGGCCTTACTCGCCAGCGTTTTGATGTTCATCCTGGGTTTCCTGTTTGTACCGTATGCTGAACCCAAGGCGTACGAGTTAAAGCGTGAAATAGTGACTATGGTTGAGGAAATTTCCGCCCAGATGGAGAAGTTCGAGGAACCGCCGCCGCTAGAAAGGCCCAAGGTGGCGGTCGAAGCCGAAAGCGAGATCGCAGAGGATGAGATTGTTGAGACCATCGCAACAACGGAGTTCCAGGAGGATTTGATCAGAACCATGCCGACCGGGCCGGATATCGAGATTGTTCCTTATTATAAGGTCGAGGTGAAACCGAAACCCATCGTGCAGGCCAAGCCCAGGTATCCTGATCTGGCAAGACGCGCCGGGATTGAAGGGCAGACCGTGGTTAAAGCCTTGGTTGACATAGATGGCAGCATAATGGATGTCCAGATACTCAAATCGAGTGGCAATCAAATGCTCGATGAGGCGGCACTGGCTGCTGCGCGCAAGTGGAAATTCTCGCCGGCGAAGCAGCGCGACAAATTCGTCCGGGTCTATGTTTCAATCCCGATAAACTTCAGGCTGGTTGATTCCGGGTAAACCGGGGCATGACGAGAGGTATGCTCTCGACGCGCTCCTTGCATTACTCACTCGGACAATAGGCCTCATTTCCTTACACTTCGATCTTGTCGAGAAGTAAAGGCACGTGTTGGTAAATACATAATATTTCAGATATACCCAAAAAGACTAATTTCCTTCTGAAAGGAATGAGTGTTGCTGGACAGTCATAGAACACGACGACTGACAGTGATCTCAGCATGTAGAAAACTATTGTTTTGATTCTTGGATATTGGGATTTATTTGATATTTGTGATTTGTGTTTTGGAACTTCTCATACTGAAAAAACCCGCCCCGCACTTCCGTATGAAAGTGCGGGGCGAGAATCGTCCGTAATGAGTTTCCGTTACTTTACGAGTATGAGTTTGTGGACTGCAGTCTGACCTTCCGCTGCGAGTTTCAAGAAGTAAACGCCATTGGACACCGTACGCTTGTTCACGTCCTTACCATCCCAGTATACCGACTTCTCACCGGCCGGCTGCTGCGTT
>JASFEK010000021.1:0-16913 GCA_050124875.1 Caldifarciminota bacterium
TGACTAATTCGCTGCCAACCAGCGTGTTAGCCCCGAGCACTGCGATGTTTTGCACACGGTTATTATAGAACAATTCACACGCAAGTCAATACGGGGGGACAGGCAGAACATTTTTAACATTTTGAGGTCTGCAGGCGATTTAGGTTAAATGTTCAGGGCAACAGAAAGTTGATTCTGTTAGCAATCTGTAAAATGTTAAAAATGTTCTGCCTGTCCCCTACCTAAGAAAAGTTTAAAAATTGGTGACTGTTTCCATGCGCAACATGGTGCCGTCCGCCATGATCAACGGCGCGGACAAAGGAAAATCTTCGGCGGATAACCGTCTTATCAGACGCGCCGCCCGGTGCAAAGCATCGATCGTCAACGGCTTACCCGGGTGCTGGAGCACAGAGATAATGTTGCCGTGCAGGAAGACTCCGGTTGAATCAAGCACGACCTTGAGGACCGGAGCATACCCCCGTTCATCCGCCACGTTGAAACCCCAGGTACAGAAGTTGCCCAGACTATAGGCAATCAAGCGGTTCTTGTACAATTCAAATGCACGGGGTACATGCGGTCCGTGTCCCCAGACAAGATCCGCTCCGCTATCGACCACGGCCCGAGCAAAAGCCACGACATTACCCCGCGGCTGACCTAAGAAATACTCGAAAGTATCTCTGGTATGCAAGTATCTGAGCCCCTCGCCGCCGGCATGAAATGAGGCAATAACGATGTCGTAGTCTCTCGCCGCTTCGGCAACCTTGCGCTGCGCCGCGGCTAAGTCGAATATCTTGTCCGTACCGGGCGATGTCGAGAAACACACAAGCGCAATCTCCATACCGTTCAACTCAAATTCACCGATTTGTCCACCCGGCCCTCCGAAAGCAATATCATGTTCCTCCAGCGTCCGCTGGGTCGACTTCACACCCCCGGCGCCGAAATCGTTCAGGTGATTATTTGCGAGATTCATGAAATCAAACCCTGCTGTGACCAGGTTCTCGACAAAGGAAGGCGGGGTTCTGAACGCGTACACCTTGCCACGTGCCGTCTTCTTGGCACAAACGCCTCCGGATAGCAACACGCCCTCGAGATTACCTACGGTCAAGTCCGCCGACCGTAGAATCATGGCAACATTTTCATACAAATGCTCGCCTCTATACGGGGGCAGCATATTCACTGGATAGTCAGACCCCATCATGATATCACCGACCGCGATAACCGTCAACGATCCAGCATTGCCCAGCGAAAGTATTAACAGAGTGAATAGAATGATGCGGCGTGGATCTTGCTTAATCAAAAACTACGCTTGAGTTGTTAATATACTTGGCGGGATTGATCCTCATCCCAGAAACACGCACCTCGTAGTGAAGGTGCGGTGAAATCGATCGACCAGTCGAACCAACGCGGGCGACAGCCTGGCCGCGCTTGACCAAAGTACGGAGTTTGACGAGAATCTTTTGACAATGAGCGTACACCGTTTTAAAGCCGAAGCCGTGGTCGATGATCACTGTCCAGCCGTAGCCACTCACCCATCCAGCGAAAGAAACGATACCGTCAGCAGTCGCCAGGATCTTCGTTCCTCTGGGTGCACCGATATCAACGCCCCAATGCATACGGATCTTTTTGGTAATCGGATCTGTGCGATAGCCGTATCCTGAGCAAATCCTGCGACCGGGAAGCGGATGGACAGACGGAACGTGCGACCACAGATAGAGATTATCCTCAATCTGCGTTTGAATTTCACGCAGGCTTGTTTGGCGTAAGTAGTACTTACCTTTCAAGACGTCGATCGACTCGTAGATTTCATCGATCATGTACTGCACATGCTTGTTCGCGATCTGGGGTGAACGCTCAACCCGTTTACCTCCGATACCCATGGACCATATGTCTGGATGAATATGAGCTAATTGCCAGTATGTTCGCTCCCGGTCATCTTGAGCAATGTGCCCGTCAAAAACACTCTGTGCTTGCCTGAGAGCATTGCTCAGTGAGTCGAGCCGCGTGATAAGATCATTGCCCTCACGCTCGGCTCTAGTCAAATTCATCTGCCCAAAAGTACGCCGTGTACGGTTGATACTCAGAACAATGGTTGAAACAGTGATGGAGGCGAATACACCGGCAATGATAAGGACGGCATACACTGGTAATCGGAAGTTTTTTAGCAGGTTGTGTTTTTTTGATATGAAGAGCATGTCGACGCGGTTTGCCATTATTTGATTATATGCAAATATCCCCAATTGTCAACAATCGGGTCTTACTGAACTCTGCCGGGCAGGGTCTTTCTCGTGAATTTCCATGATTTATTGCAGATTATGCCCAGTTGGCTAGTTGACAAGACAATACAGGACGATATAATTGAGCCATGCAGGAACCAACCCACATAGCAATAATCATGGACGGGAACGGTCGCTGGGCACGCAAGAGAGGGTTACCCAGGGTCATCGGGCACCGGCAAGGTGTGGAATCAGTGCGTACTCTGGTCAAGACATCGACGCGGATCGGCGTGAAGTACCTGACCCTCTATACTTTCTCAACGGAGAATTGGCAACGGCCAAAAACAGAAGTGGAAACGCTCATGAATATGCTGGAGGAAATGTTGATCAAAGAAACCCCGGAGCTGCACAAGAACAAAGTCAGGATCAACGCGATCGGACGGATTGACGAACTATACGAGAACGCACGACGTGCCCTGGAAAATTCTCTCACCTTAACCAAAGACAATGCCGGGCTGGTTCTGACCTTGTGTTTGAATTACGGAAGCCGCGGAGAAATCGTCGATGCCGTAAAGAGAATAATCGCACAAGACCGTCAAGATCGCATCGAGCTCAGTGATTTCGACGAAGAAACATTCGCAGAATACTTGTATGACCCCACCCTGCCCGAACCCGAACTGCTCATCCGCACCGGTGCGACGAATCGCGAGCGGATCTCTAATTTCCTGCTCTGGCAGATTGCCTACACCGAAGTCTATTTCACAGAAACGCTCTGGCCTGATTTTCGCGAAAAAGAATACCTCAAGGCGATCCAGTCATTCAAGAAACGGGAGCGTCTCTTTGGCCGCGTCTGATCTGAAAAAAAGAATCATCACGGGTACAATACTGGGCATCGGTATGATCCTCTTTGTGTGGATCGATCACATATTCCTGCCGATCTTCATGCTCACGTTTGTGACTTTTGCCAGCAATGAATATTTCCGGTTCTGGCACCGCAAGGAAGTATACCCGCATACCCTGGCCGTGCTTTTCCCGGTCTATGCTATCACCTTCATGATCTATTTCGACGCGCCGCTGTTGCTGCCCGCCTTCATACTCCTTATCTTCATATGTTTACTTTCGATCATGCGGTACCCTGGAGCGCGTCAAACCCAGAATTTCCTGGCCGAAGTGAGCGCGGGATTCTTCGGTATCGTATATCTATCAATACTGCCCATCACGATCATACAACTACGCAAGATCTCGTTCGCGGTATGCCTGCTTCCGTTCGCCCTCACCTGGTTGTACGACACATTCGCATACTTCGTTGGTAGTGCAATCGGCAAACACCATCTGGCACCCAAGATAAGTCCCAAGAAGACATGGGAAGGCACGATATTCGCTCTTCCACTCACCTTCCCCTTCACCTATTTCTTAAGCAGATTATGGTATCCAACATTCAACGTATTTGACTGCATCGTGGTAACACTGGGCATTGGTGTACTCGGCACGCTCGGTGATCTTTTCGAATCCGGGATGAAACGCGAGGTTGGATTAAAGGATGCCTCTAACGTCTTCCCAGGACACGGAGGGTTTCTCGACCGTATCGATTCCCTCATCTTCAATATTCCATTCTTCTACTTTTACTTACTGCTTAGTAAATGACCGAAAGAACACCGCTTGCCGACCGCATGCGTCCTGAGGATTTTGCTGACATTCTCGGTCAAGAACATGTGCTCGGCAAGAGCCGGCCTATACGGAGGCAGATCGAGGAAGGCAGATTATTCTCTATGGTTCTCTTTGGTCCGCCAGGCAGTGGTAAGACAACGATCGCCCGGCTCCTCGCCCATAAATTTGCCGCCGAGTTTGTGTCGTTTTCGGCCGCGACGAGTGGTATCGTTGAAATCAAGAAATTCATGGAGCAGGCAGCCAAGCGCAAACAGCTTTATAATCTGGAGACGATCATATTCATCGACGAAATACACCGATTCAACCGTGCCCAACAGGATGCCTTCCTACCCTATCTGGAGAAAGGCACGATCACATTGATCGGCGCAACCACGGAGAATCCGTCGTTTGAACTAAACTCCAGCCTGATTTCGCGGGTGAAAGTATACATGCTTTATCCACTGTCGCTCGAAGATATCAAGACGATACTGCACAAAGGCCTATCCTCGCAAAAAGGTCTCCAAGGGAAATTCAAGATGGACGACGACGCGCTGGACTTCATTGCTAACATCTCAGACGGAGACGCTCGTGTCGCATTGAACGCGCTGGAGCTCTCGAGCCTGTCATCCAAGAACAAACACATCGACCTGAAGACGGTCGAGGCCGTGGTCCAACGCAAGGCACTGCGTTATGATAAGACTGGTGAGGAACACTACAACCTTATTTCGGCACTGCACAAGTCACTACGTGGTTCCAACGCCGATGCTGGTCTCTACTGGCTAGCACGGATGCTTGAGGCGGGTGAAGATCCTCTGTACATTGCCCGCCGACTCGTGCGCTTTGCCGTGGAAGACGTGGGCCTGGCCGACCCGCAAGCGCTGGTCATCGCCATCGCCGCAAAAGATGCCATCGATTTTATTGGCCGCCCTGAGGGCGACCTTGCCCTTGCTCAATGTGTAGCATATCTGGCCCGCGCCCCGAAGAACAACGAACTCTATGTCGGGTATGCAAGGGCAAAGGAAGACGCTCTGAATACACGTGCTGAACCGGTACCGATGCACATTCGTAACGCACCCACGGCCCTGATGAAGAAATTGGGTTATGGTAAGGATTACAAATACCCGCACGATTTCCCCGACGCCAAGGTAGATCAGGAATACATGCCTGAAAGCCTGCGCGGCAAGAAGTATCTCAAAGAATAACTCTGATCCGTGAAAAACGATTATGATCTGATCATTATCGGTGCCGGCCCAGCTGGTTCGGCGGCCGCATTTACGGCTGCTGAAAAGGGCATCTCAGTACTACTGCTCGAAGAACACGACGAGATCGGTGTGCCCCTTTCGTGCGCCGAAGGCCTTAGCCGTAGCACCATCGCTGATTATCTTGATATTGAGCAGGAATGGATCGCTCAGAATCTTTCCGGGTCGATCATACGTGATCCTCAGGGTGCGGAATTCACCATCCATTATCCTGATGTAGGATGGGTATTAGACCGGAAAAAATTCGACCCCGGGCTTGCCCGTATCGCCGAGCAAAAGGGTGCGATCCTGAAGAAGAAAGTTCGAGCAATCGGTGTTCAAGACAATGAGGTCATCGCCGAAGAGGATGGTTCAAGGAAAACATACACTTTTAAGTATCTGATCGGGGCGGACGGCATTACCTCCAGGGTCGGCACGTGGATGGGCGTTGACACCCGGCTTGGTCTCGGAGAGATCGAGATCTGCGCCGAGTACCGGCTCAGCAATCTGGCCATTGAACCAGAGTACGCCTATTTGATATTCGGCACACAGTATGCGCCTGGCGGCTACGCTTGGATCTTCCCAAAATCAGCAAACTCAGCCAATGTCGGACTCGGACTATCGCCCGTAAGAACAAAGGAAAAACCCAGAGCCATACTCGATCGATGGATCAATGATGAATTTGCAGAAGCCATCATCGAGGAACGAATTTTCGGCGGCGTGCCTGCAAAGTTATTGGATAGATATTCTGGCGAAAGGTTCTGTCTGGTCGGTGATGCAGCCCGGTTTACCGACCCCCTAAGCGGTGCGGGTATTGCCAATGGCGTGAAATCCGGCATCATTGCCGGCCGTAATGCTGTGCGCAAGATAAGGGGTCAGAAATCTCATTTGGAGAGCGAAATGGAGGCCGAAATAATCAATGAGGTTCGCTGGCACAACCGGGTACGGCACGTATACATGAAATTGGCCGACGATGATTATGAAACCATATTTGCGATCGCCCGGAAGATATTTGCCGGCAAGCAGGTCAAAGACATCAACACACATAAATTAGTCACGCAGATACTGCTTCACAGCGCGCATCTGCTTCGACTTGGTTTCCGTTTGTTATTCTGAGAGGAGAACGTACAGCCCGGTAGAATACCGTCTACTTCTCTTTCTGCTTTTCTTTGCTCGTTTTCGTCTCCCGGGTTGAACCCGACGTTCTCTGTGGCTGCTTCGGTTCTACCCGTTTGACTTCAGGCCGGTCAAACTTCTCCTTGTGCTTAGACTTCTTTGTCTTGATGTTTCTGAAGTCATCCTCGCGCCGGTCATTCACGCCGTTTGAATTCTTATCAACGAACCGGTCGCGCTGCTTTTCTTTTTTCTGAACAATGGCTTTTTCGTGTTCTTCGCCAACCCGGCTGTTTGAATTCGTCTGAGACGCCCTGGTTTCCACCCTTTTCTCGGATTCCTTTGTTCCCGGAGAAGTCCTGCGGCGTGGTACCTGCTCGATCGCGAACAGCACGTTAGCCATCAACAAAATAATCAAAAGATATCTCATTTTCTACCTCGCAAAATTATAGACAATTCACAATTCATGTCAACACCTGGTCAGAGCCTCACATGGACCTTGCGCTTCTCGCCCGGCTGAAGCGAGATGCTCCGCCGCAGAGTCCGGTAACCTGCCTTCTTGATTTCAACCATGTATTCAGCCGGTCTCAGTCCGATAGTACGCGGTGTATTGCCGACGTACTCCTTCTCGCCGGACTCGATTTCTGTAATATAGATCCGGCAATTCTTCGGCGCCGAAACTATGATCAACTCGGCCGGCTCTGCTTCTTTGATCTGAACATCAATCACTTCGGTCACGATATCCGGACCCATGTCTTCCAGCGTCGGCAACCTATCCCGGGAAGCGACGGCGATGATCGTCTCGACGCCTTCGGGTCCGCGCACCGCATAGTCGTGGTCAGCGTATTCAGGCGGCAATTGATAGGTCTGTCCGCCGCGGACCCAACCGTCGTCATCCTCTGGGGGGAAGAGCTGGCTCACTCCTCCCCCCTGTTCCACATTATAGAGGGCGAGATAGCAACCTCTATTGGTTGCGAAATAGATGGTAAGGTTGTCACCTGGGTGGTAGACCGCGTCATCTCTATCCACCCAGAGTGAAACCTCAAGCGGGTTGGGAAGTGCAATCAACGAGAGTAGGAGTATCGCCAACATGATTACCTCTTGTTATCCCGCTCATTCTGCCCGCGGTACGGCTGCATGCGTGGCTGCGGAGGCCTTCGTTCCTGCTGTTGCCGCACCTTTGGCCTGCTCTCTTGACTCTTTTGAGCTGGCTTTGGATCCTTCTCATTTGCGCGCTGGGGGGTGCTTCTCTTGGCTTTCTTATCCTCGCGTGGTCTCTCGACGTACCTTTCGCGCGGCATCTCTCTCTTCACCGTAGGCTGCTCAACACGTTCGTACGAACGTACTGGCGATTGCGTGCGTACTCGCTTCTCACTCTTACTCGTCTTCTGAATTCGTGACTGAGTGCTCTTGACTTGTTTTTGGCTGGCAGATTGCATCTGTTTAGCAGCGGACTTGGTTTTGGTACGTGACGTGCTGGCCTTGGTCTCCTGCCTTATTCTCTGTGTGCTCGTGCTCTTGACTGCACTCATTGACTTGCTCTGCTTGGACAACTGCTCAATGTCGATGTTCCTATCTTTAATGCCGTGTTCGCGGTTCTTCACTGCTATTTCACGATTGACCTGCTCGACGTGTTCCTTGCGCATCCGCTCCAGATTGCCGCTGCGATGTTCCTTCTCCACCCGTGAATACAATTCAGGATCGTGCTGTTTCACGAGCTGTGCGACCTGGTTCTGTCGGTAAGGAACGTTGAGTTCACGCGGCGGCTTTTCCGGAAGATAGATACCATGGGTTCTTGCCCGAACCCTCATCGTATGGTACGAGTAGGGCAGGCGGTGGCTTACATAGCGGCCGTAGCGCGGCCGGTACCACCAATAACCATGGTCATACCAAACCACATAGAATCCGGCATAGAAGAAATCCCATGACCAATGACGAACCCAATGGCAACGGTGCCAGTACCAATCCCACCACCACGGATACCACCACACATAGTGAACGCAGTAGTGCCCATAGGGCAGGTATACCCAGTGGCCGTCGTACCAGTAATCATCATACCAATACTCATCGTAGTAACCGTAATCGTCATAACCATAATTATAGTAGATGAAATTTACGTCACCAGCAAACAGCGGCACGGCGGCGAACAATAAGGTAAGGAATATTAAGCGTTTCATCTTAGCCTCCTTGACTAGGTGCTAATTCCGGGTTACCAGGGTCAACCTGATAAGCCCAGTCAAACATAACCGAGTTCGTACCGATTGCAGTCACGCGGACCTTGGCATAATGGTTATCCCACGTGTGCATGAGGTATGTATGTCCTTGTAACACCTCAACTACACCGGTCGAAGACCAGCCTTGTTGAGGCGCATAAGTTATTTCATCCAATGATGAGGTATAGCCAAAATCCTGGATCAATCCGGCCGGGTGCCCGGTAAAGAAATAATACGAATGGGTATTGTCGTCATAGCCAAAGTAGAAGTCACAGGTCGGATCATCATAGGCGACAATGTTGTAGGCACTGAATTTCCACCCGGCATAATCAGGATAGATCGTGTAGTCGAATATCTGCTCGTCATAGCCCTCGGGTCGGGGTGTGTCATAGACTATCTCGTAAGAGAGCTCACTCTCGTTACCGTGACAATCAAAAGCAGTAACCGCATAATAATAGGTCTGGCCATTATTCAATCCAAAGTCCAGGAAATAGTCGAGATCTGTTTCACCAATCTCGTAGTAAAGGCCAAACGGTTCAGGGCTGCGGTATATCCGGTAGCCGGCGAGATCATGCTCGGTGTTTGGATACCAGAGCAACAGGACTTCCTCATCTCCCGTTATAGAACGCAAACCTCTGGGCACGGCCGGCGGTTCTTCATCAAAGCAATCACGACAACATCCAGCCAGTGCCAAAAGGCTCGTAAAAACCATTAGATTTATGAGAATTCTTGTTGTTTTCATTTTTTCACCTCTGCTATATTTAATAGCATTTTCTGTGCCAGGTGAAAATCGTGAAATTACGGGAGAAAACTGTGTTTCAGTGCACAAAAACTGTCTGTTCTGCACAAAATTTGTGCAGCCTCTTGGGGACAGGCTTACACTTATGCAAGTTCTGCCTGTTAGCAGGCTTGATGATCAAAAGTCTACAAAACCAACCTGCTTACTTTTGTAGACTTTTGCAGATAGGAATGTCTCTTAAAGGACTATAGAGTTTAGTTCAATTCGATGTTGACCGGGTAGCTTATTTCTCCCAAAATCGTGCTGACGTATGCCCGTGCATCGATGCGGTATGCTGCTGAACCCAGTTTCATCGCCTCGGCCAGGGCCTGCCCGACGCTACTGTATGTTAGCAAAATCGTGGTCGCAAACGTTTCCGACTTCTTGGCCTTGATGTTGACGGTCTTGCCGGTCGTGCCTGAGAATACATCTGTGTTGTTAGCGTAGAACGTGTACACGAACTTGTCGAGCACGGCATCAATGCTATTGGGATTATCTACCTTGATATCAAAATCAACCTTCAGGTTGGAAAACGTGAATGAATGCGGCTTGACCGAAACGAGCGCAAACTTGCACTCCTTTATCGCCAGACGCTCCTGCAAGGCTGTACAGGACAAGACCATGCAAAGTGTGATTGAATACAGCATGATTCTCTTCATGGGTTACTATACTGACGCATACTGAAAAGTCAACACAATGGGACAGGCACCTGTCGGAGCCAGTCCCCTCCTGCCAATTTCCTTGACTTGGACTTTTCCTTGAATATAATGGGCATGAAGGAGGATCGATGAAAGCATTCAGGACTGAACAATACACCGATTTCACCAACGCTGCAAATAAAAAGAAGATGCAGAAAGCCATTGCTAAGGTTGAATCACAATTTGGCAAGGAATACAGCATTATAATTGGTGGTGAAAGAATTAGACTAGATAGCAAGTTTCACTCGTATAATCCATCGAACAATAGCGAGATCGTTGGTACTTTCCAGGAAGCGGATGAGAAGACTGCGGATATGGCCCTTGAAGTTGCCCTGGAAACGTTCAAATCATGGCGCTATACGCCGGCCAAGGTCAGGGCAGACTACCTGTTCAAAATCGCCAATATCATGCGCAAGCGCCGCTTCGAGTTGAATGCATGGATGGTCATGGAAGAGGGTAAGAACTGGGTCGAGGCCGATGCCGATGTCGCCGAAGCGATCGACTTTTGTGATTACTATGCGCATGAAGCCTTACGCTATGACAAGGGACCTAAACTACTTCAACATCCGGGCGAGCGCGACGAACAAGTCTATGTCCCCTTGGGCGTCGGGCTGGTCATCGCCCCCTGGAATTTTCCGCTGGCCATACTATGCGGTATGACCTCGGCTTCGTTTGTCACCGGCAACACCGTGATCATGAAGCCCTCTGAGGATTCACCTGGCATCGCGGCAAAGTTCATGGAAATAATCGAAGAAGCCAAGGTTCCGGTCGGGGTTGTCAATTTTCTTACTGGACACGGCCGGCCCGCGGCCGACTATTTGGTGCGCCACCCCAAGACACGGTTCATCTGTTTCACCGGCTCTAAGGCAGTCGGCCTCTACATCGTGGAACAGGCCGGCAAAACACTGCCCGGCCAGATGTGGATAAAGAGGGTCATTGCCGAAATGGGCGGTAAGGATTATATCATCGTGGATTCCGAAGCGGATATCGACAGCGCAGTTGCCGGAGTCCGGGCATCGGCATACGGCATGCAGGGACAGAAATGTTCTGCCTGTTCACGCCTCATTCTCGATGATAAGGTATATGATGAATTCATGGAGAAATTCATCCCCACGGTCGAGGCGATAAAGATCGGACCGGCAAAGCACTTTGAGAATTACATGGGCCCGGTCATCAATGAAACCGCATACAACTCGATACTCGAGTATATCAAGATCGGTAAGTCAGAAGGCACGCTGGTCTCCGGTGGTGAACCTGCACCAGGCGATGGTTGGTACATAAAACCTACGGTCATCACCGATGTTCAGCCGACGGCGCGTATCTTCCGCGAAGAGATATTCGGACCAGTGCTTGCGATCACGCGCGCAAGGGATTTCGACCATGCAATAGAACTTGCCAATGACACCGAGTACGGGCTCACCGGCGCCGTCTACACGAAGAGCCGCAAGAAGATTGAAAGAGCACGGCGTGAGCTGTTCGTGGGCAACCTCTATTTCAACCGCAAGTGTACAGGCGCGCTGGTCGGGATTCATCCGTTCGGCGGCTTCCATATGTCAGGTACCGACTCTAAGGCGGGTGGGCCAGACTACCTCTTGCTCTTCATGCAGGCAAAGTCCATAGCCGAATACGTCGGCAAGAAAAGAAAGCCGAAGAAGAAAATTACCCGCCGGGTCAAGAAGAAGCGGAGGAAATAATGAACGATGCTATCTTCAAGAGAATCGAGAAAGAGAAGGTAAAGTTCATCGATCTGTGGTTCTCCGACATTCTCGGTTCAGTGAAGAGCGAAACGATCCCGGTTCAGCATCTGAAGAAGACTCTGAGAGATGGAATATGGTTTGACGGCTCTTCGGTAGAAGGCTTCGGCCGCATCTTTGAGAGTGATATGTATCTCGTGCCGGATCCAACCACATTTGCCGTAATACCCAGGGATGAGGAACGAACCGCCCGCTTCATATGTGATGTCTACGCACCTGACCACCGACCGGCGCTGGTTGACCCGCGGTCGATACTGAAGACGAACCTGGCTGCGCTGCACAAGAAGGGTATGGATTTCTATGTCGGCGCCGAGCTGGAATTCTATCTTTTCAAGCGTGACGGTGACACAGTACTCACGCTCCCGCATGACCGGGTGGGATATTTTGACCTGGGCGGCGACCTCGCCCTGAAGATCCGCAAGACCATGTGCGACCGCCTGCAGGAATTCGGAATTGAGGTCGAAGCCGGCCATCATGAAGTAGGCAAAGGACAACACGAAATCGATCTATTGTACACCAACGCATTGACATTGGCCGACAATATTCTCACCGCACGCATGGTGATAAAGCAGGTCGCTGAAGAATATGGTCTCTACGCTACTTTCATGCCCAAACCGATATTCGGTGCCGCAGGCAATGGCATGCACATTCATCAGAGTATCTTCAAGAACAAAAAGAACCTTTTCGCAGATGCCAAGGATGACTACGGGCTCTCTAAGCTTGCCTACGGTTATCTCGCCGGCGTACTAAAAGCCATGAAGGAAATAAGCGTAATCACTTCTCCCTTGGTAAATTCATACAAGCGGCTCGTTTCTGGATTCGAGGCTCCGGTTTACATCTGCTGGGGCCGCATGAACCGGTCGGCCCTGATCCGCGTTCCAAAAATAAGCCGTAATAAGTACAAGAGCACGCGCGTCGAACTGCGTTCCTGCGATCCCTCAGCCAATCCCTACTTGCTCTTCGCCACTGTCTTGCGTGCCGGCCTCGAAGGGATCAGCAGCAAAGCTCAACCTCCGAAACCAGTTGAGGAAAACGTGTACGCACTCAAGACCCATGTCCTGAAAGACAAAGGCATCGACCTGCTTCCGCGTTCACTCTGGGAAGCACTGGAATACTTCAGCAAGAGCAAGGTTGCCCGGAATGCGCTGGGTGATACACTCTTCCAGAGGTACTACGACATAAAACTGAAGGAATGGGACGAATATTCCATTCAGGTGTCGAGGTGGGAAGTAGATAAGTACCTTGAGCTATACTAGCTCATCGATCACGGTGATGACAATATAGATTACATCGATAAACATCGCTAAAGAGCGTGGTCGGCTAGAAAGCTACCACGCTCTTTTTTTCAAGTATCCAGTTTGAAATTTGATTTCTTCAATAACGAACGTCAGTAGCGCTCACCGAATGTGTTATGGGATACAATGTCCTTTAATGCTTTACGCGGCCGTGCCGGAATACCGGCCATCGATTCCTCGGTCGACGGTTCTGAAGGGTAACCGAGCACCAGCAATGCAACGATCTTATACCGGCGCGGCAGTTTCAATAATCTCCGTAACCGCGTTTCACCGAACCAACCGATCCAGCAACTGCCAACACCCAACTCAGTCGCGGCCAAGGTCATATGGGTCATGGCGATCGATACGTCTATTAAATGGTTTTCATGGCCGGTGAGTTGTGCAATATAATGGGTCAATGCCTTGCTGTAGCAGCCAACAACGATCAGCGGCGCCTTGCGGATGAACGAGATGATACGGCGCGTACCCGTGGGTGCGGTATCTGGTATCTGCTGTATCATCGCGCCGTCATCAATAACTACAAAGTGCCAAGCCTGACGATTGCTTGAGGACGGCGCAAGCCGACCCGCCGCCAGGATCTGTAGTATCTTCTCACGCTCGACCGACCGAGCCGCGAATCTACGCACGCTGCGGCGCCACTTAATCGCCTTAATGACATCCATGACTCACCTCTTAGTTGCCTTATTCACACCCCATTATATTGCTGGCGTCCAGCATGTCAATCTGTCACACTGGTAGTTCGCAGGTAATGAATTGCTGCGGAAGAGCTAAAGGGTCTGGCAGAACAGTGGATGATCTATCACGCAGAATGGACAGTGCACTCTAGGTCAAGCCAAACAACCCGGTAAAGCCGAGAAAAGCCAACGCCATTAGGCTCGCGGCGATAAAGGAAATCGGATAACCCTTGAGTGATGGGTTTATCGGCGCCAGGTCGAGCCGCTCCCGGATCGCGGCAAAGGTGATGATCACCAGCGTGAAGCCAAAGCCGGTTCCGATCGCAAAGACCGTGCCGTTCAGAAAACTGAATTTGTTATCGATGTTGAGAAACGTCACACCGAGTATTGCGCAGTTGGTCGTGATCAATGGCAAGTAAATGCCCAGTGCATTATACAGTGCCCGATATGATTTTTTCATGAACATTTCAACGAGTTGAACGAGTGAGGCAATGGTCAGGATGAAGACTGCGGTACGCAGGAAGACCAGGTTCAAGGGCAACAAGATCACATTGAAGACGACCCAGGTGATCCAAGCGGCCAGGGTCATGACGAATATCACGGCCATGCCCATGCCGGTCGCAGTTTCCACAGTACTCGACACGCCAAAGAACGGGCATAGACCCAAGAAGCGCATCAGTACAATGTTGTTGACCAAGAACGCCGCAAGGAAGATCAGGGCTGGGCTCTTCATCTAGCCTCGCTTTTCACATACTTGTTGATTAGCGCCTTGAGTATGCCGATCACCAGAAACGCACCGGGTGACATGATCATGAAGATCACCGGCGCACTCTTGAAACTCTCGCCGAAAACCGTCATGCCCAGGAATGTTCCGTTACCCAGGATCTCCCTTATTGCACCCATGACCGTAAGCGCGAGTGTGAAACCCAGGCCGGTTCCCAGACCGTCGAGTATTGATTCAATGACCGGGCTCTTTGAAGCATATGCCTCAGCCCTACCGAGGATCATGCAATTGACCACGATCAGTGGCACGAAGACACCTAGCGCACGGTATAGGTCAGGCTGGAACGCCTGCATCATATAGTCGATGATTGTCACGAATGTCGAAATAATGAGAATGAAAATCGGGATCCTTACTTCATTCGGAATGTTCTTTCTCAAGATTGAGATTATTAAATTGGAGAACACAAGCACAAACGTTGCGGCCAGTCCCATACCGAAGCCATCACGCACCGTACTCGAAGTCGCCAATGCCGGACAGAGCCCGATCATCAGCACGAATACTGCATTTTCCTTTACCAGACCGCGCGTGAAGATATTGAGCCGCTTCACTCCACGTACTCCTTGAATCGCTCTATGCCGGCTCGCACGCCATCGATCAACGCCTTGGAAGAAACCGTTGCCCCGCTGATCGCATCTGGGATACCCTGTTTGAACTCCTCAAGGAACTCCTCATCGCGAATCACCTCGCCAATACCTTCGGTTTCCTGTGAATACACAATGGTAACACCGCTAATACTCTGATCCCGGGTGTAGCCAACCGCGAATTTGATCGCGTCGAGATAGCCATCAGCAGCGCCAAAGAATACAATACCGAGCGTGTCTGAACCACCCAGCGCGTACCATAGACTACCGGGAAGGACCTCGACGAAGTTATCTGCCAGAGCAAAGACGCAACTCATATCGAAAGGAACACCCAGGTTTCCGGCATAGGTTTCAATACCTTTTCTCACGCCATCGCTAACCGCGCGCGAACTGATCGTTGCCGCGGTTATCGCCTGGATCGCTCCGCCATCCTGCTCGAGTGAGACCTCGGCGGCACATTTGTCCTTGAACTGATCCGTGAATGACGGCTCGGTGATCTTGGCGCCCAGACCGGGAGTTTCGGATAAACCCTCGGCCGCGCTGGCCACCCGGATGCCGGTAATGATAGCTTCATTATTGAGCCCAACCGTGATCGGAATCGGCCCACCATACCCTTGGGGAAACACGCGGAAGACGATCCCGACATCATTACCCGCCGAATCCAAGGCCTGCCACAGCGTGCCCGGTGTGACCTCAACAAACTCATGAGCACTGATCACCTCGGCTAGCCCACTGAGCGTCATCTGTATTTTGGTTTCCTCGATGCGCGGTTCTGTAAACGCATAGACAAAGGAAAGAACCACCGCACAGGTCACGGCAACGACAAAGAGCGTAACAACCATATGACGTGTACTGGTCATTTTTTCACTCCCTTCTTCTTTACCTCACCGAATATCCGTTCTCTGGTCAACCGGTCGATCATTGGTGTAAAGACATTCATGAGGAGGATTGAATAGGAAACGCCTTCAGGATATCCGCCCCAGAGCCTTATGATAATCGTAATGACCCCACACCCGATGCCGAATATCCAGCGGCCCTTCTTGGTGACCGGCGACGTTACCCAATCCGTTGCCATGAAAAAGGCCCCGAGTATCAGCCCGCCGGCAAAGACGTGGAACAGAACGCTGCCCTGGGTCGGCAACAGCCAGGCAAGAAGGGCAAAACTACCCAAATAGCCAACAACGATCCGGTAATCGATAATCTTCAAGATGATCAAAGCCAGTCCGCCGATGAGCAGGAACAGCGCTGACGTTTCGCCGATACATCCACCAATCTTACCCAGGAATATGTTCTGTATTGTCTCCCAATCGTTGAGTTGCCGGATGATGATCTGGGGATCACCATAGTTGGCAGGGTTTTTCAACAAGCTGAGCGGTGTGGCCGCGCTGATTCCGTCGATACCAGACAAAGTACCGCCGACCGGCGCCAGCCACTCCTTGGTCATCAATGAAGGCCACGAGGCCATCAAGAATGCACGGCCGGCCAGGGCCGGATTGATGAAATTGTATCCTAATCCTCCGAATAGCTGTTTGGCGAATATTATGGCAAAGGCACTGCCAACCGCAGGCAGCCACCACGGCACATTGGGCGGCAAATTGAAGGCCAGCAGCATTCCAGTCAGAACCGCGCTGCCGTCGGTGATCGTAATTTTCTTGCCCAACATTCCTTGCAGCAATGCCTCAGCACCAACTGCGGCGAGAATACTGATAACCGTCACCATCAACACGCGGAGACCGAATAGATAGGTAGCAAAGACCAAAGCCGGAAGCAACGCGATGGTGACAATACGCATGGCCGTGGCGGTCTTATGCTTGGACCTAATATGCGGCGATGCTGAAACGAGCAACATCTCTTTTACTTTCTCTGCTTTCGCCATATCTCGCTCTTTCCGTATTTGAAATAATGCACGAGTGGGATTGCAGCCGGGCACTCATAGGCACAGCAGC